>JAESRA010000142.1 GCA_016764895.1 Phycisphaerales bacterium
CCCCCCAACATCCGCCTTGACCCGCAACTCATCGCCCTCATCCCACAACGCCCGCATGAAATACGGATGATGCCCAACCCCCCCAGGCATCGGGCTGTCCCCAAGATTCGTCAAATCCAAATCAATCTCCACGCTCATCTCACTGATCTCAACCCGCATCACCGCCCCAAACACAAACGGAAAGTTCACCCCCCCAACCCCCTCAACCAACCTCGAATCAAACACGCACCGTGCCGTATAGGGCGACCGATCCCCGATCGCCCAAGCATGATCCCGCCCGATCCCATGGATCGCGGTTCCGTCTGGATGGTTGGGTATGAGCTGGTGCATCTGGTTATCGAACCCAAATCTCGCATCCTTGATCCGATTGGTCCAAGGCACCATCGCAAAGCTCCCCGCCCCATCAATCCCAGACCGCAGCACCCCGTGCCATGCCCCCCCAGGATCGCGGATCTCAAGGGCATCAATCCGGCATCCATTGGATGGGTCAATCACCACACGCACAGTTTTGTTGGCAAGTTCAATCGGAGCCATGCCAGACTCTATGCCGGAATTCTTTCTCGCCCATGATCGGACCTCCAATGAAGTCCGATTACCAAACCGGATCACCCAACCGAATCATCCAACCGGAACAGACTGCCTATGAAGCCACATCATCCAAGTGAATGCCGAGCATTGATCCGCATGGTAATTCACATTTATAACAGCCACACGATGCCGGCTACGGACACCGGCGCCCAACCTCAGCAGGACTCAACCGGGCAAGTGGCAACTGGGACAGGGAGGATATGTAACGATGAGCAGCGACAATCGATCAACAAGCAACACCGGGCGTCAATCAGCCAAGGCCTCAAAAGCCACCCGCATGAACACCGATGCACCAGAAATCAAGCCTAAGAAGGACGCTGATGAAGTCCTGGGCGCTATCGAAGGGGTCGAAAAGCAGCTCAATGCTTTGCGCGGTGCCCACGAAGAACAGCGCAAGCTCTCGGCCGAGCTTTCTGTCCGCAAGGCTCAGATCGAAGAAACCGCCGATCAAATCGAATCAAGGGAAACCGAACTCTCGACCCGCGAAATCGAGCTCGCCGAGATGCGTCAGAACCTCGAAAACCGCGAGGCCGACATCGCCCAGCGCGCCTCAGGTCTGGAGCAACGCGAATCCCAACTCGCCCAGCACGCCGAGTCCGTCGAAAGTCTCGAAGCAACCGTCGAATCAAAATCCATGCAAATCGACCAACGCGTCGATGAACTCGACAAACAACTCCAAGGCATCTCCAACCGCAAGTCCGAACTCGCCAAGCTCGAAAAACAAGCCCGGGCGCGGATCGAGCTCGATTCAACCCTCGAAACACAAATCGGCGAACTGACCAAAGAACTCGATCAAACCAAAGCCTCCCTCGGTGGCCGAGAGATCGAACTCAAAGAACGCGTCAAAGTCATCAAAGACCTCTCCATTCAGGCAGGACGACTCGAAAAACAAATGGAAGCGATCTCGGCAAAATCCAAAGCCGACGAACAAGATTCCCTCGAAATCCTCGAAGAGATGCAAGGCCAACTCGACAAAGCCACAAGTTCCGTCAGCGACCATGACAATGCGATGATGCGAGCATTAGAACGCATCGACGAACTCGAATCCATCACCTCAAATCTCGACAAAGATCTCAAAGCAGCCAACAGCATCATCTCCAAGCACCAAGGCACCGACAAGGCCAACACACAATCCTTCGATCAAATCCAGCTCAAACTTGACCAGTCTATCAAGGAACTCAAAGAGTCCAATACGCACGCTGCCGGTCTCCAGAAGCAGCTCCAAGCCGCAGATTCAGGCGCATCCAAAGAGATCAAAGCTTCCAAAGCTCAAATCGCCAAGCTGACCAAAGACCTCGCCGCCGCCAGTTCAGGGATCCAAGAGGCCAAGTCGACTCGCGATCAAATCCAACAGGATCTACAATCCAAGCTCGACCAAGCAATCCGCGCAGGCAAGCAGTTCCAAGAGTTATCCGGGACACATCAGTCCGAAATAACCAAGCTCCAATCGCATCTCCAAGAGCGCGACGAGCAGGTTCGCATTATCCGCACCAAGTACGACGAAATCTCAAACCAGCTCATCGCAGAGCAAACCGCCGCCCAAGATTCTCAAGCCAAGATCGACAAGCTCGGAAGCCTCCTCACAGAATCCAACGATAAAGAAGACGAACTTACCCAGCAGATCGTCGAGCTCAATGAACTTCTTGAAGGCATCGAATCACAAGGGTCTCTCAAATCCGACGAATGGTCCGTCACTCGAAAAGAACGCTTGACGCGTGTAAAATCGATTCTCCGGATCCAGTCCGACAAGATTCGCCGCGCCACCGAAGCTCTCCGAGACCGCTACGACCAGTGCGAGCAGGTACTGGTCAAACGCGCCGAACTCGTCGAGGCCTACCAAGCCGTCACCGATGCCCAAGCCAAACTCTCCAAACGCGAAGCTCGTTCGGGTGCTCTCCTTGGGCTCTCAGGATTCGGGCTTCTCGTGATGCTGATCGCGGGTTTGAGTTGGTTCGTGTCTGGACAAGTCGCTCCAGGCACCTACGCCTCAAGCATCACACTGACAGCCAAAGCCGGCGAACGCTCGCTCACTACCCAAGACATCGCCTCATGGCAGGGGTATGTAGAGCAACTCGTCACCGATCCGCAGTTCGTCGAGAAAGCCGCCCAAAGCATGAAACGCCGCGGAATCACCGACCTGGCAGTCGCAGGCACACTCAGCGCTCACATGAACGAGTCGCTCGATGTCATCAGCGCAGAGCCAGGAATGATCCAACTCGAATACCGCGGCCAAGGCCCCGCCCGCACACAGCGGATTCTCGATACCTACGCCCTGACCGTCACAGCACAAGCAAACGCAGCACGAGCCCGCCGCATCGACGGGGCGATGACCTCGATCATCGAGAACGCCTCGGTCGGCCAAGCACCGCTCGATACCACCCGAATCCAGACCGCAGGCATGATCTTCGGCGGGTCTTCACTGGCAACCTTCATCCTCGGCGGACTCTTCTGGCGACGCCTTGCCAGTGTCAAAGCCAAGTTTGAACGCGACTCCCGCATCGAACCACTCTTTGATGAAGGATCATGGGAAGTCGAAGGCAAAGACAACTAATCGCAGGCCCAGTCCCGACCAGTCCACCCGACCTGTCCAAACACTCAATACACCAACGCAAACCGCCGCATCAGAACCTCTGATGCGGCGGCCGTTGTTTTATGAGTTTTTCTTTCGTCAAAGAAAGAGAGTTCTTTAGAGATCTGAATCAACCGTCGACATCAAAGGCTCGCTGCTCTCAATCGCATCATTGATCCCCCGGTAGATCGCAAGCCGGCGTTCGCTCTTGAGATTGACCTGGACTTCAAAGTTCTCAAGTTCGCCTGCCGAGGAGAATGTCGCGACCTCGCGGACGATCTCGCCATTTTTGTCAAGCACGACCAAGCGGTACGGATTTTCGGTGCTTGCCTTCATATTTTTGACGAACAATCGGGCCGAATCCCAGTCCGGGTTGTGCCAGATAGCCGCCATCGAGTTTGATGATCCGTTGGACGAAACCATCGATACACGCTCGGTTGTTGAATCAAACAGGGTCGATTCGAGGAACTCAGCGCCGATGGTGTCATAGATTTGTCCGAGAAACGCATTTGGTGAGACCTGGTTGTAGGTTTGATTGTTGTTGGTCCAGACCACGCTGAGGGCAATAGTCGCCGCAGCAAACCCGATCGTCGAAGCACGCCATAGGCGGTGGACGCGTGGGGTCGTCGAAATCTTGGGCTGAGCGCGTCGGGCCGACTGTGCCGACTGTGGATCAATCCGACCAACAACAGCGGGTGCTGAACTCAAGCCAGAAGCGATCCGTTGCTCGTTATCCTGCTCACGCATCGCAGCGCGGACTGCAGAAATCACAAGTTCACGCAGTGCCGGGTCTGGTTCGTTGTTTGGCATCAGATCACCAAAGTCACCCATGCGACGGGCTTCTTCGCGCACCAGTAGCTGTACCGAACCGGGAGCCGCATCAAAGGCGGCTTCATAGGCCTGAATCTCATGGTCCTCGAGCAGGCCGAGTGTATGGAGCATTGTGTTTTCAATGAGTTTTTGGGTATTCATGAGGGTACTTCTTCTTCTGTGCGTTCCCGGAGACGAACGAGTGCTCGGCTCAACGCGGATTTAATAGTCCCCAACGGGGTCTGGAGTTCTTCACTAATCTGTCTAAGCGTCTGGCCGCCCAAGTACGCACGCATAACGACTGTGCGCTGGAGTTCTGGCAGCGTATCGACACGAATCATCAACGCTCTAAAATTCTCGTCCTTTTCCATACGGGCAGAAATATCTTTGGTTGCAGGCGTATTCCGCCCGTTTCCAGTTGCTCCCGTACTTCCGTCATCAAAGAGCGAGGTTTTGATTCTCGCCCGCTTTCGTCTCAACTTATCCACAAGATGCCGCCGTGTCAGCAACATTACCCAAGTCACCAGAGCCGCTTTGCGTGGGTCGTACCGATCAGCGGTCTTCCACAAACGGACAAAGATTTCCTGAACAGCATCCTCCGCCTCATCTCGTGTCGGCAGCGATTGGATCGCCATTCGATACACCAGCGACCCAAATCGATCGTAAAGTTCGCCGACACCGGCCTCTTGGTTGGCTGCTACACGCTGCATCAGCTCAAAATCAATCCTGCCTTGGCCCGTAAAATCGCTCGCCCGCATTGGCGGTGAGTCTTGACCAGCCCCCCTCTGTGAGGGTTTTGAGGGCTGATTATTTTCGGGTTGTTCCGATTTTTTTACATTCATATTTCCGGGTCCACGAGCGTGCCCGGTGCCTGCGAAACGACCACAGGACACCAGTCCATACGCTATCACATCACTACGGATGCTTGCAAGTCCTTAATGGGAGTAATTTTCCGTAAAAATGAACAAGTGCGTTCGGGCGATGTGCGGTAGAATGCCGTTATTGACGAATTTTGCCTAAATTAGGACTTGCATAATTTGTACGAACCCATTATATTGGAGATGCGTTCAGAAAGAGTGCAGGCCGGGGAAATCGGTCTGGTTTCAGAAGGGCTCGTTCACTCAAAGATGGGTATTCGACCGATACTGAAAAATAGAAAGTGGTCTATCTCGTGGCACAGGTTCAGACACAATCCAATAGCAACACCAAAGCGAGATCACGCTCCCGCGCGTTCACTCTGATTGATATTCTCGTATCGATCGCAGTAATCTCATTACTCATCGGGCTCATGCTCCCCAGCATCTCCATGGTTCGTGAGTCAGCCCGCAAAGTCATCTGTTCATCCAGCATGCGCCAAATCGGCCTGGGCATGAACCTCTACGCAGAAGACAACAAAGACATGCTCCCATCGAGCGTCTTCCTCGACGACAATGGAGGCAGAACCGCCCGCGCAATGTACCCACACCTGATGGACACCATCCGCACAAGCCCAGTAGAATACGAAGACCGCGTCTGGGGCCAGTGGGACGGACTCGGACTGCTCTTCTACAAAGGCTACATCAGTGCCGCCGGAGTCTACTACTGCCCAAGCCACACCGGCAGCAACAGCCTAGAAGTCTACGAAGACCAATGGAACTTCGGAACCTCCACCGAAATCATCGCCAACTACCAGTACAGAGGCATCGGCCCAGAAGGGCAACGCCACCTCTACTCCATGGATTCCACAGCGGCCCTCGTCACCGATTCGCTCCGCTCCTTCGATGACATCAACCACGACAATGGCCTCAATATCCTGGCCGCAGGACTCTCGGTCAACTGGTACGACGACATCGACAGCGAAATCATGCAATCCGTCATGTCACGAACCGATGATTCCATCGTCGATGACACCAATCAAGCATGGCAACTCTTCGACGGCGGCTCAGCAGCAACCCCGTAATCCACAAAACCTGCTCACCAAATACACACAATCACCAATTCAGCAATGCAACTGCATGGCTGCACAAGTGCGTATATTGTGTACACATGCACACCTCATCCATCTCCATCAGAGTATTCGTCGTTCTGGCCGCACTCCTGACCGCTGTTCATTCGTCAGATGCCCAGCTCATCCCCGAACGCCTCTACTACGGCATCGGTCAGCGCGTCCCAATCAAAATCCAGGTCCCCGACGGATTCGCCGGCGAAATCACCATCCGTCTCTATGACCCAGCCACCAAACAATGGACCCACCAAGCCCCAGCCGCCGCAGGACGCGTGGACTTGACCAGCCTCCTCCCACACCTCTGGGAAACCAAGCCCCACACCGTCAGCTACGCCCAGCTCGAACTCGATGGCGTGCCCACCGGCGCCCCCTTGGTCCTTCAGCCCCTCGTCACTCCGAACCGGGCCGTCATCGTCGATGCCGCCACGATGGACATCTCCCAAGACCCGCAAGGCCAAGTCGTCTTCGAAGACGACCGCCTCATATCCCTCAAAGCCCTCGGCAAGAGCGATACCGATCTCCGCGAAATCGCCTTCTCAGGCTTCCGCATTTATGTCGATCAAGAAGTCGTCATGAAAACAAGCATGGGCGACATCATCTACCGCATGCGCCCAGACGCCGCCCCCAACACCGCCTTCAACTTCCTCCACCTCACCCAAGGCGGCTTCTACACCAACATCATCTTCCACCGCATCGTCGCCACCCGCGCCGACGGCACCCCCTTCGTCATCCAAGTCGGCGATCTCTCAGGCACCGGCTCCGGAGGACCAGGCTACATGATTGACCTCGAAGACTCATCACTACCCCACGACTTCGGCGTCCTCTCCATGGCAAGAGATTCAGACCCCGACACCAACGGCTCACAAGTCTTCATCGCCCTCTCCAAAGAAGGCACCAGCTTCCTCGACGGTCGCTACACCGCCTTTGCAGAAGCAGTAGGGGGCGCAAGTGTCATCCAAGAAATCGCGGGCGTACCCGTCGGAAACGAAGACCGCCCGTTCGATCCACCCATGCTCATAAGCTGCACAACACGCGACGCCCCACCAATCCAAGACCGCCTCGCGCCACTCTCAACCATCGAACATCAAGCCCCAATCAAAGCGCCAAGCAACGAACCCGATAGATAGATGATTAGGTAGAACAATCCAAGGGTGCCACTACTCGCCGTCTTCGGCGCAGTAGTGTCTTAGAAGCCTTGCCCAACCCGCGTATCGAGAAGACACTGCTGCGCATCAGAATGCGAGTAATGGCATCAATGGCACCCTGAAATAGGAATCTATTTAGAACTCGATCTTGAGCCCAACCCCAGCAAACACGCCCGGATCAATATCCTCATCGATCACCGCGGCCCCCGTCGAACTCAGGATCTCCATCGACCCCGCCAGCACCACGCCCACCTGCGCAAAAAACGAAATATTTGAGGTTTCCCCGCCCGAATAATCCAAGTAGTACGACACCGGGAACCCCGTCATCGTCACCGCACCATCAGGCACCAAAGTATTATCGCTGTCAATCCGAAAACTCCGCCCGTCGTACTGCCCAAGCAGCCCCATCGAGAACTCATCGTTCCATTTGTAATCAATCTTCCCGCCCACACCCTCGCTCTGGATCGACCACCGATCATCAATCGTGTAGTGCACCTGAGGCAGCGGCACAATCCGCACATCATCCTCAATCCGCGAGAACACCCCAATCCCTATCCCAAGCCGAAGCTTCGGGTTGATCTGAAACGAGAACCCACCAACCCCGTTCCAGATCATCGCATCACTTGCCCCACCTTCTGCAGCGACCCCGATCCCGCCTCCCACAAAGAACGCCGCGTCCGCGTCAATGGCGCGGGTGTAGAGCCCGTCGAATCCATATTCGGTCACCGTATCAAACTGCGCACCCACCGTCGCCGCCGTCGTGCCCGCCGCCCCAACCACCGGCGTGATGTCATACTCAGTCACATCAGCCCCAAAGCTCAATAGCAGCCTGGCGCGGTCGCCCACCGGGATCAGTATTCCCAGTTCGGTTCCAAACGAGATCGATTCGATCGTCCCCACAGCCATATCAAAGTCCGCCTCGGCCATGAACGAGGCCTCCATACCCAGCGTCACCGTCCAGCCCGGCTCCTCAGACTCGGCAATCTGCTCGATTTCAGCCCCCTCAGCCCCCTCAGCCCCCCCAGTC
>JAESRA010000143.1 GCA_016764895.1 Phycisphaerales bacterium
GCATCGATTTTTTGGATGGTTGGCATAGGGTTGGCTTCAAACTTTGGCACGCACATTTTGCAGCAGAACTTCACAAGCCGGCCGCCATAGACAGCATTGATTGCATCACCCATGGACCCGAGTTCCCCACCCGATATTGGGCATGTTGTCAGTGGGTAGTGCTCGCTCTGCTGCGCGATCACGGCTTTGTCGAGCTTGGCGATGTATGCCTGTGGATCTTTCTTAAAATCGCCCTTGCACATTTTGCAGCAGAGCCGGATCAATCGGTTGTTGTATACATAGTTGATCGGATCACCCATTTCTTCATCGCCGAGCGTGTCGCCTGAAACGACACAGGTGGTCGTTGGGTACAGCGGGAGTTGTGATTCGATGATCTTCTGATCAAGATTTGCCAGTGAGGCTTTGAGGTCTTTCTCAAACTTTGGCACGCACATCTTGCAGCAGAACTTGACCTCGCGTCCGTTGTAGAGTTTGACGATTGGGTCACCCATGCTGCCGAGTTTGCCGCCTGAGATTGGGCATGTGTCGAGGAGGTATGGATCGCCGACGCGTTCTGTGGGGGCTTGGGCGTCTTGGGCCATTTGTGCATGGTCATCTTGCATGCCGGCTTCGGCACCCATCATGGACATGGCGACGAACTTGTCTTTTTTGGTCTCATCCCATGCGTTGAATCTTTTGATACAACCTGGGCAGCAGAAGCCGATCGTCTTTCCTTTGTAGATGGTGCGTCCGCCGTCTGCTTCTACGGGTTCTTCTCCGACCGGGCATATTGCGTTGACGGGTTTTGCAGTGTCCGCTTTGGCATGCCCTTGATCGGCATGGCTCCCGTGGCCGGGACCAGCGAGAGCGGGGGCTGAGAAAATAGCGCAGCATGCGCACAGTGCAGTCAATGGGATACGGTTCATACGGTGACTCCTTTAGTCATTGGGTTTTTTGCTGGACAGTTTTTTTACACGGAGTTTCCATTCCTGCATCCAGCAGTACAGAATGGGAACGACAAACCAGGTCAGTGATGCGACGGCCATGCCGCCGAATGTTGGGATGGCCATGGGGATCATGATGTCTGATCCCCGACCCGTGCTTGTGAGCACGGGGAGTAGCGCGAGAATGGTGGTCGCTGAGGTCATGACGGCCGCGCGAACGCGGAGCCGGCCGCCGGTGACCACCGAGCGTCGAATACTTTCGATTGTATCGGGTTTATTTTCACGCATGGATTGCTCAATGCGTGTCGCCATGATGACGCCGTCGTCAGTTGCGATCCCAAATAACGCGAGGAACCCGACCCAGACGGCGACGCTGAGGTTGTATTGCCGGATCTGGAACAGGTCTCTCAGGTTGGTTCCAAACAGGTCAATATCCATGAACCAAGGCTGCCCGTAGAGCCAGAGCATCATAAACCCTCCGCCCCAAGCAACAAAGACACCCGAGAATACCATCATCGTGACGCTGACCTTCTTGAACTGGAAATACAGCAACAGGAAGATCGCGACCAACGACAATGGAAGAACAATACTCATCCGCTTGGCGGCCCGGATCTGATTCTTGTATGAACCGGCAAAGTCATAACTCACGCCCGCGGGCACGACCAGTTCGCCGGCATCGATCTTTGATTGGATATACGCTTTGGCATCTTCAACGACCGTCACCTCGGCAATGCCGGGCTGTTTGTCAAAGAGTACATACGCGACGAGGAAAGTGTCCTCGCTCTTGATCATCTGCGGGCCACGGCGATAACTTTGCGTTGCCAACTCGGCGAGCGGGACCTGCGTGCCGTCGGGTGCGGGGATGAGAACATCCATCAATGTCTCTGGCTGATCGCGCAGTTCACGCAGATACCGGACCCGGACAGGGTATCGCTCGCGCCCTTCAACGGTCATCGTCAACGGCTTGCCGCCAATGGCGACCTCGATGACTTCTTGCACATCTTCAATTTGAATCCCGTATCGAGCGATCTTCTCTCGGTCGATCTCGATTTCTAGGTACGGCTTGCCAACGACACGATCCGCAAAGACGGCCGCGGGTTGGACCGATGGAACTTCTTTGAGGAGCCGTTCGAGATCGAGCCCGAAGGATTCGATTGATTCGAGAGTTGGGCCATAGACCTTGATCCCCATCGGAGCGCGGAATCCTGATTGGAGCATGACGATGCGAGTCTCGATCGGCTGGAGTTTGGGCGCGCTGGTGACGCCGGGCATCTGAGCGGCTTTGGTAATCGCATCCCAAATATCTTGCGGCGATTGAATTTCATCGCGCCACTGCCGGTACGGCTTGCCGCCGGAATCTTCAATAAGTTCGCCCGACTCGGTACGAACGAACTCGCCGCCCGAATCAACTTCAAAGAGCAAGCGGTGTCCATTTTCGTTCGAGATGTATTCATCGGAATACTCGATGAGGGTTTCGATCATGGAGATCGGAGCCGGATCGAGCGGGCTATCGACCCGTCCAATCTTGCCGACTGACATTACAACCTCTGGCACACTCATGATGCGGAGATCGAGTTCTTTGAGAATATCGGTGGCCTCGCCGATTGATGCGTGGGGCATGGCCGTGGGCATGTAGAGGAATGATCCTTCATTGAGCGAGGGCATGAACTCTGATCCGAGCCCCGGGAGCGCGTGAGCAACCTTGACGACTCGTTCGTTGTGCCGAATACTCTCGGGCACCCAACCCCAGACCTTATCAAAGCCGAGCCATACGGTGGAGCCAAAGAAAATAATGAATAGTGCGGGCGAGATCGCGATGATTTTGTGCTTGAGTGCCCAGCCAAGGACATACGGAAAGAGGATTCGGATGATCCAGAACACGAGCAACAATCCGCCGACGATTGAAGCGATAAACAAGGCGTTTCCGATCACACCAGGCTCAGGACCAAGCGGCTCCCATGAGCCGGCAAGCACCACAAGCACTACGCCGACAACAACCAAGTTTGCCGACCAGAGCAAGCCGCGGGCGACGATCTTGGGCAATGCTGGCTCGATCAGATAGAACGCGCCGAACGAAGCGATCACCACGCCGCCGAGCGGTTGAATCCAAAAGGCAATCGCCAGACCCGCTGCGACGAGCAGCGCAGAGGCGGCCGTGCGTACCGATTTGATCGGGATTCGGAACCCCATCAACACCTGGGCCGCGGCGGGGAGGATCGTGAGTGCGATGATGATCGAGGCGATGAGCGCGAAGGTTTTCGTATACGCCAGCGGCTTGAACAACTTACCTTCGGCGGCCTGCATTGTGAAGACCGGCATGAAACCGACCACGGTGGTCGCCACCGCCGTCAACACCGCGCCGCCCACTTCCGATGCAGACCGATACACAACTTCGAGTCGAGACTCTTCGGGGTCCGCTTCATCGAGCCCGCGCAGAATATTCTCCGAGAGTACGATTCCCATATCGACAATCGTGCCAATGGCAATAGCGATCCCGGAGAGCGCGACGATATTGGCATCGACTTTGAATACTTTCATGCCGACAAAGGTGCCCATCACCGTGATTGGCAGCATTGCGCCGATGAGAATACTGCTGCGCAAGTGCATCACCATGAGCACCACGACAATGATGGTCACATACACCTGCTGCTCGATTGCCGAACTGAGCGTGCCCAGAGTTTCTTTGATAAGGCCTGATCGATCATAAAACGGAACGATGGTGACGCGAGACTCTGTACCATCGGCGAGGATTTTGGATGGAAGACCCGATGCGGTCGAAGCGATTTGTTCTTTGATCCGTTTGATAGTCGCCATCGGATTTTCGCCGTAGCGAACAACGACGACCCCGCCCACGGCTTCAACCCCGGCCTTGGTCAGCACCCCACGGCGCAGAGCTGGGCCAAAGCCGACCTTGGCGATGTCACCGATCAGGATCGGTTGCCCATCGCGCGCCGTGATAGCGGTTTGTTCGAGGTCTTCGGGGCTTTCAATAAATCCGATGCCCCGGACGATGTATTCGACGCGGTTGACTTCGAGTGTTCTGGCTCCGACATCAAGATTACTTTTTCGGACGGCGTTGATGACTTGTTTGAGCGTGACCCCCGCCGCACGCATGGCGTCTGGGTTGACATCCACCTGATATTCACGGACAAATCCGCCGATCGACGCGACTTCGCTGACTCCCTCGACACCGGCGAGTTGGTACTTGACTGTAAAGTCCTGGATCGAACGCAGTTCATCGGGCTCCCACCCGCCCGTCGGGTTGCCGTCGGGGTCCTGCCCTTCGAGCGTGTACCAGAAGACCTGCCCCAGCGCCGTTGCATCAGGCCCAAGCGTGGGCACGACTCCCGTTGGCAGCGTTCCAGCGGGAAGCGAGTTGAGTTTTTCAAGCACACGCGAGCGCGACCAGTAGAACTCGATGCCGTCTTCAAAGACCACATAGATCGTTGAGAATCCGAAAACCGAATAGCTGCGGATGTCCTTGACCCCTGGAATACCCAGGAGCGCGACGGTCATCGGATACGAGATTTGGTCATCAATATCCTGAGGCGAGCGGCCCATCCATTCGGTAAACACAATCTGCTGATTCTCGCCAATGTCCGGGATCGCATCGACGGGGACCGGATCTCTGGGCAGGTCACCGATGCTCCAATCAAACGGCGCGACAAGAATACCCCAGAAGACCATGACGAACAGCATGATCGCCACGACCAGTTTTTGTTCGAGGCAGAATCGGATGAGCTTTGCGACAGGGCCGGCTTTCACATGTTGATTTTGATCAGTCATGGTCATGCCCCTTGTCGTCTTCTGGGGTCGTCTTGTCCATGTCCATGTTCATGTCCATGCCGTCATGGTCTGGTTGATTGATTGGCTCGTGTGTTTCCTGAATATCGCCGCACCGGAGCATCTGATCCCCGAAGTACGGGTTGTTGATTTCGGTGCCGCGCTGAATCCATTTCGCGCCCTTGAAGTCGAACGCCATGGGGCAGAATGCTGTGTAGAGCGTTTGATCGCTCGCATTTCCGAATTGGTCTTGAAGATCAAGAATCGCGCGTGTCATGGTCTCAAATCGAAGCCGTGCATTGTCGATGGTGGTTATCGAAGAATCAAATTTCAGATTTGAATCCGCCCGTCGCCATCGCCCTAGCGACTCACCGACGAGCCCAACGATTTCGACAGAATCGAGTGAATCACCAAGCCGCTGTGCTGCTTCAAGGAAACCGCCCAGATCATCGCCGGCGAGAAGTTCTTGTGCATCGAGATACGCTGAGTAGATCGGGGCCAAGCTCTGGACAAACTGTTCTGGAACCATGTCCTTCATATCCATCTGAGACATCGCCCCGGCACCCCCACCCCCACCATGATCGTGCCCGCCGCCGCCGCCGCCGCC
>JAESRA010000144.1 GCA_016764895.1 Phycisphaerales bacterium
CCCAGCCCCCCCCTCCCGCCTGGCGGTCCTGTTGAGCTTGAACTCATCGACCCGCTATCCCTCTTAAACCAATCCGACCACAACAATATCTACAACTGGGCAGCGGCGGTATACTCGCAACTCTCGGCTACCGGATCGGTCCGCGCCAAAATCGTCAACGATCAACAAATGTCCAAAGCACATAAAAAATTCTCAAATATCGACGGCACCACAGATGTCCTCACCTTTGATCTCAACCCAATGAACCCATCAAACAATTTCGAACACAAAGTACTCGATACCGATCTCATCATCTGTATCGACCAAGCAACCAGGCAAGCCGAGCTGCACAACCACTCACCCGCACACGAACTCCTTCTGTATATCATCCATGGCACTCTCCACTGCCTCGGATATGACGACCACACCGACAAAGATTTCAAAACAATGCATAACAAAGAAGACCAACTCTTGACCGCCGCCGGCATCGGGCCACTCTTTGACCGAGGTACACACTCATGACCCCCATCATCACACCAGGCTGGCTCTTTATTATCCTCTGCGTGCTGCTTGCCATCTCAGGCACACTCTCATCGCTCTCGGTCTCACTCATCACCATGTCCCGATCGAAACTCGCCTCGCTCATCCAACGCGATGAAACTTCCCCGCTCGCCAAGCGGCTCATCGTCATCGAGCAAGACCCAGACGGGCACGCCGCGGCCATCAAAATCCTCGGCATCTTGGTCAACCTGTTCATCGGACTGGCGAGTATCTACTGGATATCTGGAATCCTCGCGCTCCCGGCTCCCAACATCGGATCCATCCTCATCGGCATCCTCATCGCGACCTTCATCACTTGGCCCGTCACCATGCTCGCCCCGATCGGTGTTGCAAACCACGCCGGCGAACGATTTATCGCCCTCTTCTCTCGCCCGGTCCGGGCCGCCCACACGGTCTTCTACCCACTACTCTTTGCCATGCGGTTCATCGACGAAGTCATCCGCCGTCTCGCGGGCACCGATCTCCAGCCCGCCGAAGACGCGATCAGTTCCGAACTCCTCTCTGTCGTGTCCGAAGGCCAGCGTGAAGGACACATCGACGAAACCGAACGCGACATGCTCGAAGCGGTCGTTGAGTTTCGTTCAACCCTCGCAGAATCCGTCATGACACCTCGTACAGAGGTCGATGCCCTCGAGTACACCGACGACCTCGACGCCGTCCAACAGTTCATCAACAAGCATGGCCACTCCCGCGCACCCGTCTACAAAGAAAACCTCGACCACATCGTCGGCATGCTCTACGCCAAAGACCTCCTCGGATGGATCATGGCCAACGGCTCCGGCCAAAACGCCTCGTTTGATCTCAATTCAATCCTACGCCCGCCATCCTTCGTCCCTGAAACAAAGACCGTCCGCGAACTACTCACCCAACTCCTCACAGAAAAAGTGCACATCGCCATCATCATCGACGAATACGGCGGCACATCCGGGCTTGTCACAATCGAAGATATCGTGGAAGAAATCTTCGGCGAAATCCAAGACGAATACGAAGACCCAGAAGACGACCCATCAGGCGTTGACATCAACGAAGCCGCGACCTCCGCAGAGATCGACGCACGCACAGAAATCGACGATGCCAACGACGACCTCGAACGCCTCGGTATCCAAATCCCAGAATCAGACGACTACGACACCGTCGCAGGCTACATCAACACCACCCTGGGCAGGATTCCAGACCAAGGCGAGCAAGTCACCCAAGACAGCATGAACATCACCATCCTCCAAGCAGAACCCACCCGCGTCCTCCGCATCGCCGTCGAACCCATCTCGTCCGATGTCCTTAAAAACTAAAAAAACACAGCAATACGCCTCCCGTAGAGCCATAAATATATTGTGGATATTTTTGTCTTGTATTGTTGTAATTGAGACACTCTCGCAATAACATTCCTGCTCACCCCCCCTTTTGATCCAGCGAGCAATGCAATGTCCGAACTCCTCCAAAACAGCAACCACCGTATCAAAGTCCTCAAATCCATCATCAAAGACCTCCATGCGGGCCAATCTCCAGAGGCCACCAAAGCCAAACTCCGTGAGTTGGTCAAACACTGCGATGCCGCCGAGATTGCCCAGGTAGAACAAGAACTCATCGACGACGGCGTCCCGGTCACAGAAATCATGGCCATGTGCGACCTCCGCACCCATGTCATCACCAATATCCTCCCAAACCCCCCAAACCCCCAACCCATCCAAAACAACAATCCACTCCAGCCCGGCCACCCTCTCAGCACATTCAAAGAGGAAAACGCCGCCATTGACCGGCAACTCGAACTCCTCGGAAAATCACTCGCCAAACTCGCCCAAACCCAGCCCAACGGCTCCCTCACCCCGCCCAACACACTACTCATCGAGACCCGCACACTCCTCAATGAACTGATGGACATCGAGAACCATTACCAACGCAAAGAACACCTTCTCTTCTCGATGTTCGAACGCCACGGCATCACAGGACCCTCCACCGTCATGTGGGCTAAAGATGACCAAGCCTGCGAACTCCTCAAACAACTCCACCAAGCAGTCATGCAAGAGGGTGTCACTACAGCCGAGTGGCGGACCATCATCCCCGTCATCGCCCGCCCCGCGTTCGTTGCCATCACTGAAATGGTCTTCAAAGAAGAACATGTCATTTTCCCCATGGCACTCAAGACACTCACCGAAACCCAATGGGGAGAAATTTGGACACAGTCCCCCCAGTTCGGCTGGTGCCTCACTGACCCCAAAACCGGCTACACCCCACCAACTAGCCAAACACTCCAGCAACCATCCGATCATACCGACGGGCAAGACCCATCCTCTATTTCCCTCAACCTCGTACCACCATCAGCCGGTCGAGCTGGGCCACTCCCCGGCGCGATCATGTTCCCGACGGGCGCACTGACCCTCCAACAACTGATTTCTATTTTCTCAAACCTCCCCGTAGACCTCACCTTCGTCGATGCCGACGACCGGGTCCGATTCTTCAGTGAGGGCCCAGACCGTGTCTTTATCCGCCCAAAGGCGGTCATAGGCCGTAAAGTCCAGCATTGTCACCCACCCGGGAGCGTGCACATCGTTGATGAAATAATCAAAGACTTCAGATCAGGCAAACAATCGGTCGCTGATTTCTGGATCGAGTTCCAAGGCCGGTTCGTCCTCATCCGATACTTCGCGCTCCGAGACGATAACAACACATACCTAGGAACCCTCGAAGTCACCCAAGACATCACCAGAGAACGCGCCCTGACCGGCCAACGCCGGCTCCTCCAATACGACGACCCTCAACCCGTGTAACCCTGCCCACAAACACCCCCTCAATCAAACTCTGTGGCAACCCCTCGATTATTTCTTACACATCCGCAAACGCATGGCATCATCAACAGTCAGCCCCGCATCACGAGCGATCAACGCAAGTTCAACCTTGTTCGATTTGTGCAACTTGGCCCCCAACGAAATCCGATGGTTTTCCACCGTCTTGACCGACCGGTGCATCAGTGCCGCGATCTCCTTGGCCGTCAGCCCGCGCCCAATCAGCGCAAGCACCTCAAGCTCACGCTTGGTCAGCACGCACAACTCCCCAAGCCCAATCACACCAGATTTCACCACCGGCATCTCATACTCAAGCAATCGGTCCGACTCTTCGCCAGCACCCACACGCCGCGTCACCACCAACACACGAAACTCACCCTCATCCCCAATCTCTCCCAGCGACCGGAACCAACTGAACTGCTGCTTCCCCTGCCATACCGTCCGAAGTAAGCGTTCCTCGCCGGTCCGTTCAATCTCACGAAACAA
>JAESRA010000145.1 GCA_016764895.1 Phycisphaerales bacterium
CCACACCCCCCACACCCCCTACCGCTCCTCGTTGACAATCTCCACCCGCAAGTGCTCCCCGTCCCGATACCACTTCCTGAATACCTCATTGACACCCTCAGCATCCAACCCCCGGTACGCCTCTCGAATCGACCAAATCGATTCCACATCCCCATTCCGTTGTCCAAGCCTCGAAAGCCGCGACGCCCAGAACTCAGCACGATCAAACCCCTGCCCAAGCATCCCATCAATTCTCCCAAGCGGCCCGGCCAGCTCAATCTCGCTCACCCCATCAACGGCCATCTGTTCAAGAACCCCCTCAGCCACTCCCGCCCAAAGCTCGATCGAATCCTCATCACAATCAATCCGTCCAAACACCACCACACGCCCAGGAATCAAATCCAAAATCAGCACCCCCCCATCCCCATCAGCACTCTCAACCACCGCTTCAAGCCGACTCTCAAAAACCATCCCCGCCACCGTCAACGCCCGCAACTCATCAATATCTTCAACACTGCACGCCCCAAACCCAACCATAACCCCCTCAACTCCAAACGCATCACACACCAAAACCGCTTCTTCTCCCTCGATCGCATCATCCACAACATCCACATGAATCTGCTCCCCAGCCCCTTCAGAAATACCTCCAAATCGAGCCGCGCACACCTCAATCACTTCTTGAGCATCAATACCACCGGCGATCCCAACTTCGATCCCCCCGCCTCGTATCTGTTCTGTGATCCAGTTCCGCATCGACCGCGCATCGACCTCATCGCCAAACACTCGCGGATCCCTCAAATCAAACCCAACCCCCAAAGCCTTGGCAATCCCCACCTCCGTCGCCTTGATAGGAACCCCAAGAGCCCGCACCCCCGCTTCCCCCTCAATCGCCAAAGAATCAATCATCGACTGCTCGATCCGCAAATCCGTCAAGTACGCCTGCACCAACTCCACAGCCCACTCAAACGAATCCACCGGAACACGCACCCGAATTTCGACCCCCCATGTCCCCCGCTGGAGTTCGACCTTGATCCCATGCTCAATCATAAATCCACGGAGTTCTTTTTCAGTCCGTGACCGGATCGCCCCCTGCTCGATCGCCGCCACAAACACATCACCCGCTCCATTCATCTCGGCGCTTTCAATCGAGTCAAACCCAACCCGCACCACCATCGTCATCAACCCAAGCCTCTCAACATCCACCATCTCCCGATGATGCACCACCACCCCATTACCAAGCACCACCGACACCACCCCAGATTCCCGGTGTACCGTGATCTCTTCAACAACGCCCCCGCTCCCAGGACGGCTCAGAATCGGCCCCTGATAATCCTCGACCCAATCCTCCCAGCCCCCCAATCCACCAAGCGTATCGAGCGACGCCTCGCGAGCATCATCAAGCACCCTCCGCACCGCCGATTCTTCAACCTCGTCATCCGAATCAATCAACAAAAGAACAACAGGCTCACCCTCCCCAAACAACCGCTCCACCATCGAATTGACACGCCCAGAGTCCATATCCTCGATCCAGCCCTCAGCCTGCCCAACCCACTCCTCAAGATCAACCAATGGCCGCCCATATGCCATCATCCAACTCAGCGTCCGCGCCAGTTCCCTAGACGACGACCCACGCCACTGATCTATCTCATACCCAAGCTGTTGAACCAACCACCCACGCGTCCGCTCGATCTCCCCCTCGCTGAGCCCGTCACGCACAAGCCTCCGCCGTTCAATCTCAATACCGGCAAGAATAGATTCCCAATCCCCACCACCACTCTCCTGAGCCTTGGTCTCAACAATGATCTGCCCATACCCGATCCGGCCCAGCAACTCCCCCGCATCCACTCTGGCAGCTTCAACGCCATCAATATCACGCAGCATCACCCGGTTGACCCGGTGCCGCATCGCCTCGCCCACCAGCCCAAACATCAACCCCTCCTGATACCTCCCGTCATCCCACACCCGCTCAGACTCGTCCCCAAACCAAACCATCCCGATCCGCGAACCCTCAAGCCGGGCATCACTCATCGTCACCACCCGCCCGCCGATCCCCTCTTTAATAATCGGCACCACACTCTCAACAGTTCCCCTTCGTCCCAAACATCCATCAAATACCCGCCGCGCCTCAGCAATCACCACCGCAGCATCCACATCCCCAACCACAAGCACACTCGCCTGCCCCGGCGTCCACTCACGCAACACAAAGCCGCGAACAACTCCCGCCTCAAGCTCCGCACATTCTTGAAGCGACGGCAAAGGCACCCGGCTATACCCACTATGTCCAAGCAACTCCGGAAACCACACCCGATTCATCGACTGCTCAACCTGACCATCCTCAATAGATTCAATATCCCCAACCATCCCCCCCCGCGCCCTCTCAATAGCAACATCGCCCGGCAAATACCCATCAACAAGCCCCCGAGCCAGCCCAAATCCAATCCCAACCTCATCAGCAGAACCAACCTCAAGCATAAACGCCAAATGATTCTGGCTCACAATCACACCCTCCCCCCCAATCGCCCCCTCTTCATCAAGACCAAACATCTCCAACATCTGCTCATTTGAATAGTCGCCCACCCCGAACATCGCCGCGCGGGCTGCCACCATCGACGCCCCGCGCTCCCCGTCCCGCTCGCTCATCGAACCCCGATGCAGCCGCACCCATACCTGAATCTTCTCATCATCCCCACCAAACTCTTCTTGCGAAAACACCACCACCTCAAGCCCGCACTCAAGGACAACCCGATCAACCGCCGCCGGCCCACCAAAGGCACCCGGCACACAAGCCACCAAAAAAATACATATTACAATACGAATCCACTGCACAAGCGCGAACTCCAAAGGGCAATCCTCAAAACCACCGGGCCACACACCCGGCTTCAAGAATATACCGCCTCACCCCCACCATGATGCAACCCCATGCAACCCAATGCAGGTCTACTCAGCACTCTTCCGCATATACAAATGGATCGCCGTAGACCCATACACATGCGTCTCAGGCCCATCAGCCCCCTCCATCTCAAGAGATATATCCCAGGTCCGATAATTCGGCGTCCCCCCATCCTTCTCTTCCTCGGTCTCAGCAACCCACTCCTTCTCCCAATCCCCATCAAGATCAATCTCCACCATCTCATCCCCCTCGATCATCTCCGTCTTGACCCCCTCTTCTTTCCCCCCATTGCCCCCATTGTCCATGGCCGATTCCCCATTGCCTTCTTCATCTTCAATCAACTCACGATGATAAAAAGGCCAAGGCGTACGAATAATCGCATACCCCGTCTCATCAAGCATCCCAATCAAACGCTCAAACTGCTTCTTAACCCTCGGCCACTCCTCATGGTCCCGCACCATCGGATACGGCGGATCCATAAACACAATATGCACCGGCTTAGGACACCTCGAAAGCGTCGCAGGCCCAAGCGCATCACAACACGCCACCTCCACCCGGTCCTCACACCCCAACATCTCAATGTTGGCCTCGAGTGCCTTGACCATCCGCCGGTCCCGCTCAATGCACACCACCTGAGAAGCCCCATGGCTCGCCATCTCCAGCGCCACAGACCCAGACCCAGAAAACACATCAATCACCCCGAAATCCTCAAAGTGACCACGCAACAAGTTAAACATCGCCTCCTTGACCATATCCGGGATCGGACGAGTCTCCACCCCCTTAGGCAAAGGGTGCAAACGGCGACGACGATATTCTCCACTGATAATTCGCATGCCCAATCAAGACAACCCCAGCCCCAAAGTCAACCCACCCCCCAAAGTAAAGCCCAACTGAAAACAACCGGTGCCACGATCTCGCCGTCTTGGGGGGTCGGCGCAGTCGGGTCTTGGGTAGGGTGCCGTGCCAACTTTGGGGCGACTTGCTTTGGGGTGACTTGCTTTGGGGGGTGACTTGCTTTGGGGGGTGGCTTGCTTTGGGGGGCCTCTTCGGCTAAAGCACGAACCAAACGCATCCAAATGAATCTTCTCTTCCCCAATGCCTAGTGGCAAGTCCCCAGTCCCTTCCCCACTCAATATCCAGAATCCGCGAGCAGCCGATCAACAGCACAAAGCGTCGTCCGAGGCGTCGCCTGCCCGCTCACAAGTTCCCAAAACGGAATCTCCC
>JAESRA010000146.1 GCA_016764895.1 Phycisphaerales bacterium
GACGACGATGCGGCGGGGTACGGCACACTCAATAAACTCTGGTCGCTCGATAAATCTGATCCCAAACGCCAAGCCGGGTGGGCCGATGCGGTCAACGGCGCAATCACCCCGCCAACAACCATGCTTGAACTAAGTGTCAAAATGATGCAGATCGTCCATGACCTGACCACCACCACCAACACAATGCTCAAATCCGACCTGGCCGTGGCCGCGATCACTTTCAAAGCCGCCGCCCACAGCGCGGCGTGCAATATCCGCATCAACATCCCACTGCTCCCAGAAGCCGAGCGTGCCAATGCGACTACTGCGATGAACGAATCATTGGCCGCCGCCGACGCCCTCCATGAAACCATTCACAACAGAATCGTGGACGCTTGCCAATGAGTCCGAAGATTCACGAATCGTCCGAATGGTTCGACCAGCCCGATCCCACCGGCCAAACCGACACCGGCGAAATCGGACTCCGCTTCGAATGCACCCAGTGCGGCAAGTGCTGCACCGGCCCCACCGGATTCGTCCTCTTCACCGACACCGAAGCGGCCGCCATGGCCAAAGACCTGGGCATCACCATCGACGACTTCATGAAGGCCCACACCCGAAAAACAATCGTCGGCCAATCACTCAAAGAAACCGTCACCAAACACGGCTACGACTGCGTCTTCCTCGCACGCGACGAGCAAGGAAAGGCGTTATGTACGGTCTATAAAACCCGCCCGGAGCAGTGCCGAACCTGGCCCTTCTGGAGATCAAATCTCGATTCACTCGAATCGTGGAAAGAGGAAGCCGAGGATTGTCCGGGCATGGATACAGGGCCACTGCACACGACTAAGCACATTCGGCTCACGCGCGACCGGGTTGATATTTAATCGCAGGATTTAGTCTTCTGGAACATTGTCCGATGTCACAACCTGAGTAAACATCGCACGGAGTTTCTTGGTGATCGGGCCTTCGCCCTCAGTGATCGTGTGGATCTTGGCGACCTCCAGATCAACATGCTCGATCACCTCACGCACCGCGATCATCTCAGCAGCGGTACCCGTCAAGAAGACCTCGTCGGCACTGTAAATCTCATCAAGCTCAAAGAGCCGTTCCTCGATCTCGATATCGCACGCCGGGCAGAGGACATCTTTGACGAACCGGCGCGTGATGCCCTCGAGAATCCCGACCTCGCTCGGCGGGGTGATGATCTTGCCGTCCTTGACTACGAAGATATTATCACCAGAGCCCTCAGCAACCTTGCCCTCGGTCGAGAGCATGATGACCTCGAGGAGCTGTTCAGACGGATCGGTGATGCCCATCTTCTTGCCCAGGTGGATCGCTTCGCACTTGGCCATGATGTTGTTGAGATAGTTGAGTGTCTTGACGCGGGGGTCCAGGCACGCAATCGGGGTCTTTGGACGGTGGGCCACCACGACCCGCATGCCTTTTTCGTACATCTCAGGCGTATACAACGCGATGGTGTCGGCGATGCAGATCACTCCTGGGGTTGGGCACAGGTATGGGTTGAGCCCAAGGGTGCCCACGCCGCGGGTGATGACCAGGCGGATGTAGCCGTTGACGATGCCGTTGGCTTCGATGCACTTCCGCTGAATGTCGATCATTTCCTGACGAGAGACATGGCTTGCCAGATCAATAAATATCTCATCACAGCATTTATAGAGCCGATCCATGTGCTGCTCGCACTTGAAGATTTTGCCGTTATAGACGCGGATGCCTTCGAAGATACCGTCGCCGTAGAGGAGTCCGTGGTCATAGACGGAGACCTTGGCCTCGTCCTTGGGCACCATATCCCCATTGACCCAGATATATGGTCGGCGTGACGCATCAAAACCGGTTGTGGTCTTGGCTGCGGATTGAACGCTCGGCTCGCTGGTTAGTTGGGTCATGTTGTCCTCCATGGGTCATATCCTTATGGCCTGAATCCTCTCAGGCGTGTGTGTATTCTAGCAGTTGACGGGCTTTGAGGATGCACTTTAGTCGATTTGCCCAAAATACCCGTACAAAGACCGATTGCCCGCTTATGTATCGGATATTTCATCCACATACACGGCGAAATGTCCACAAGTGTGTCGATCTTGCCACGATTATGCCACGATCGTCCGCGATCGTGCATGGCCAATCTCTGATCAGCCTCGAATCTCGGCCCCGAGAGTCGATTTGGCGGCCCCGGCGAGTTGGTCCATCTGCGAGTCCACCTCTTCGTGCCGAAGGGTTCGTTCGTCGTCTCTAAAGTGAAGCCGCATCGTGACGGATTTCTTCCCTTCACCAACTTGTTTTCCCCGATACACCGAAACCATCTCGTAGCCGACACACTTAGCCAAGGCCTGGGACCTTGCGAGGGTCTCGATCGAACTCCAAGGCGTGGACTCGGCGACGATCAGCGATAGATCGCGGTCGATGCCCGGATAAGCCGGAAGAAGCGATGCCCGGGAGATCGGCGGGAACGGGGCGATGACCTCGTCGATCCAGAGTTCCGCAGCGACATACACACCCGTCAACCCCTCGACCTTCTTGGCCTTCTCAGACAACAGCCCCACCGATCCAAGCTCGACAGCCTTGCCATCAATCTCCACACGAATGACCGCATGGGCATCCTTGGCGTACCCGCCATGAACCGGCGGAGCCGGGCTCAGGGTGATGGGGACATCACCGCCAAAGGTCAGGGCGAGCATGGATTCGATCGAACCCCGCATCACGCGGACGCTGTGCTGAATATCTTCGTGCTTGGCAGACTTACCAGCAAATGGTACATCAGCAAGCATCGCAAGCTGACGGCGTTCGATCGAATCCCGAGTGCCCGCTTTCTGAGCAAAGCACGACGCGATCTCAAACAACCGAACACCCCCCGGCATCGAAGCGCGGGCGTCTTGATTCGCTTTACGGCTGTAGATCAACCCGAGCAAAACCGATGGACGCAGCGCCGGCTCGGCCTTGCGCCGGTCGTCATCGACCGCAACATTCTCTTGCCCATCGCGGAGGAACATCTTGCCCTTGTCAGGACTGGTAAAGCTGTAGGTGATCGTCTCGTAGTACCCAAGCCCGCTCAAACACGCGCCAATAGCCCGGACAGCACTTTCTGAGTGCTGCGGCTCGCGGATTTGGACGCTGATAGTCTTGGACGCAGGAATCACCCCAAGCGAACGAGCTCGCACGACCTCTTCAATCAGGTCAATCTCCCGGAGCAGGTCATGGCTCCGGTGCGGCGGAATGGCACAATACAAAGTCTCCCCTTTGATCTCTGTCCGGATCGACAGGGCATTGAGCAGTTCGGCGATCTCGGCTGGCTCTGAATGTACGCCCAACACCACATCGCACCGCGAAGGACGCAGCTCGATGATCTTCTCTTCTGGCAGCGGTAAACCCTGGCTCAACACGCCCTCAGCGAGTGTTGCCCCAGAAACCTCGCAGATAAGCTCAACCGCTCTCTGGGCGGCGTAATCGATGGTTCGTGGATCAATCCCACGCTCAAACCGGAACGCGGCATCGGTGCGGATATTTAATCGACGCCCGGTGTTGCGGATCGTCACCGTGTCCCAGGTTGCCATCTCGAAAACAACGGTTGTCGTGTTCTCATCGACCTGCGAATCGTTCCCGCCGATGATGCCTGCGAGTGATTGCGGGCCATTGGCGTCGGCAACCACAAGATCGGTCGATTTGAGCGTGTGCTTGCCAGCGTAGAGCGTGTTGACCTCTTCGCCATCTTTGGCGTACCGAACCTGCAACTCATGGCCGGCGAGTTTGTCGTAATCAAACACATGGCACGGGTTGCCCAGTTCGAGGGTAATAAAATTAGTAATGTCCACGACATTGTTGATCGAGCGTTGTCCGAGTGATTCGATCGCGGTGACGAGCCATTGGGGAGATGGGCCGACCTTGATGCCTCGGAGCAGGCGGGCGGTGAAGAGCGGGCAGACCTCGGGGACACTGTTGGTCAGCTTGAGTTCATCGCCGATTGCAGGACCGAGGTCCATTTTGGCAAGTTCGGGCATCATGAGCGTTCGTCGCTTGTCGGTATATCGAGCAGCCGCGATCTCGCGGGCGATGCCGATATGACCAAGGCAGTCGCCTCTATTGGAGGTCACTTCGACATCGAGGACCATGTCCTTCTGACCATTTGGGAGAACAGTGGGTTTGTACTCCTCGATGGGCATCCCGGCCTCGGTTAAAATATGGTCGGCCTCCTCGGGGGTGAGGTCCGAAGGGGAGAGGTACAGATTGAGCCATCGCATTGATATATCCATAGGACTGCAAGGATAGCGCGCCTGCCCTGCGGGTATAGACTCACCCATGCGCCGATTCACGACATTCTTGGCCCTCTTGGGGCTGACTCTCCTGCCCCACGGCTGCACCGCGACCCAAGGCAGCATCACCAGCCAACGACCGGGAGATTTTCGGCTCGGTGTGGTTGTCATGAGCGGCGACCAGACCAATCCAGAAGGCCTCTGGGCTAATCATGCCGGGGGCGACGGGCGGTACATCGTTGATTCCTCGTCGGTACTCCGGGCGTCCTTCGGGGCCGGCTCGACACTCGACACCTTCCCCGGATTCACCCGCCGGCTGACCAACGACCAAATGGACGCGATCTGGCTCATGGCTGTGAATCTGCTAGAGCACAACAACCACCTCGCCCGGTTCCACGCCGGCCAGCCCCAGTCCATGCTGGGCGAACAACCAGGCACCATCATCGAGATCCATCTCAACGCCCAGGACGAGGTCTTTCTGTTTGACCAAGGCGACCAGCAAGCCGCGGCGATCGTTGACGCTCTGGCCGCCCTTGCATGGGTGGACACCACTCCAAATAATCTCTCCCAGCCCCCCCACCAGC
>JAESRA010000147.1 GCA_016764895.1 Phycisphaerales bacterium
CCCCCCAAAAAAAAGTAAAGATCACGAAAAACACAGGCCCCTATAGGGTGCCACGGCTTGACCGTCTTCGGCAAGCCGTGTCTTCAGAACATATAAAAAACAAACAAGCGGGCCAATCTCAAAGATCGGCCCGCTTTCTTTTTCTATACCTTGAGAACTTACCGGATAATCAACGCCCGCGGATTCATCAGCAACACCGGCTCATCCCGCAACAGCATCATCCCATTGAGTTCATCAACCACCGACAAATACCGATGCTCACCAAGCAACATCCGAAGCGTCGTTTCTATTTGCGACTGTCCAATCGCCATCCCAGGCGACTGAATAAAACCACCAAGCATATTCTCGATCATGGTCTCAAAACTCGGCGGAGCGGGATAGTTGGCAACATCAAAGTCAACCAAATCAAGTTCCTCAGCAAGGTCATTGATCGCATCATCAAGCCCGCCGATCTCATCAGCCATATTCAGTCCAATCGCATCAGACCCAACAAACAAGCGACCCTCAGCCGTCTTATTCAACCGAATTCCATCACGACCAGCTTTGACACGCGAAGTAAACAAATTATAAGTATCCGTCATCTCTTCACGAATCAACGCAATCTGCGACTCATCCCACAACCCGCTCCCAAACAAACCAGCAACCGGGCCACGCGACCGCTCCACAATCTTCAATTGCAGCCGCTCATACACATCCCCAATCGCATACTTACCCCCAACCACGCCAATCGATCCAACAATACTCGAAGGATTCACATACACCTTCTCACCACCAACAAGAACATAGTACCCACCAGAGGCCGCCATCGAACCCACCGAAACCCATACAGGCTTATACTCTTTGAGCCGCTCAATCCCCTGCCACATAATCTCAGATGCAATCGCCGATCCACCCGGCGAATCAACCCGGATCACCACACCCCGAATCAAATCCTCTTTAATCAACTCTTCGATCGCATTCCTGATCGTCCGCGACCCAACCTGATCGCCTCCACCAAACATCCCGCCCTTACCAGAATCCCCATCCACAATCACGCCATTGATATGCAGCACCGCAATCGTCGGATGATCCACCTGCACTCCGCCCTGCTTGGACATCATGCTCAAGAACGCAAACGGGTTTGACATATCCATCGAAGCCTTTTTAACCGCATACGGATTGGTCACCCAAGAAACATCCGCATCATAAAACTCACTCAGATAATCCTTAAGCTCAGGCAGGTCCACCACCTCATCAACAAGATCAACCTCCACCGCCTCAGCCCCAGACGCCGCCCAAGCAACGACCATCGCCTCATCAAGCTCGCGTCCACTCAAACCACGCCCATCCATCATGATCGAACGCATATTCCCGTACATCCCATCAAGCAACGATGAAATATTCTGATCCCAAGCATCCGATGGCCCAGACCGCGTCGCCGTCTCATTGGCCCCCTTGTAATCCCCCACCTGCACCATCTGCGCCTTGACCCCAATCCAAGCAAACATATCCGCCATATACATCTCTTCCATATGCATCCCAGGGAACGACACATATCCCCCCGCCTGCAGCAGCACCTCGTCGGCATAACTCGCAAGCATCAACCCACCCGTGTCATACCCCTCAGAAAAAATATGAACCTTCTTACCTTCATCTTTATACCGCTCGATCGCCTGCCCAAGTTCTTCGACCTGCGTAATCCCAAACCCCGCATCCTTGAGCCGGATCACCAGCCCATCAAACTCATCATCAAACGCCAGCGTATCAATCGTATTGACAAGCCCCAACAAAGTATCGGCCCCATCCCCAAGCCACGCCATCCCCGATTCATGCTCAACTGGAACCCCACTAATCTTCAGCACAGCAAGCGACACCTGATCCCCAGCCAAAGCCACAGAACTCGTCCCCGCGACCAAACCAGCCAAGCCTACCAATACCCGCCGTGTACTCTGTAACTTTTGCATTGAGAATCCTTTTCTCTATTGTGTTATGCACACGCCAAAGGCGGCCTGCACTCATTGAAATCCGTAACCAAACCACCACACCATCGTGCGTGCGTGCGTATACACCATTATAAGTACATACCACCCCCCGGTTTCACGAACCACCCTCCCGAGCCTCTTTTTCACGATTCGTCTCAAACACATCACTCAATCCAACCCCCCGATGCATCAATACAGGCCTGAGACGCACACAATCCACCACAATATTCACAAGCCCAAGCGTTATCAGTACCGACCCAAACGCCACAAGCACCACATGAAACTGCATCAACAAATCACCAACCACCCCGCCAAACCCACCAATTTCACCACTCAATATCCCAACAATATTAAACACATCCCCAATCGCCGCAACCCCAAACGATGCCAACACAGCATAAATCGACTGCCGATCCACCCGCCCAGTCCGCACAATCACCGACCGCATCGCCAACTTCAAAGCATTGGGACGAATCCCCCAAATAATCAAAGCCACCCCCACAAACATCCCCAACCTCAACATTGACCGCTCAAGATACTCCGAACCAGGATTGATCAAACGCATAGACGCCGTCTGATCAAACCCTCGATAAATCACCGCATACACCAACGCCACAGGTATATACGCAGACACCCCAATCGCCGCCCGAATCGTCATCCATCGCCCCATATGCCGGTACGGCCGGATCATCGTCAACGCACCAAACCCAGACACAATCAAAGCAATCAATCCCACCAAACCAGCCCACCCCACAAACCCAAAACTCACATTCGACTTGGCACGCACAATCTCGTCGATCCGCAACACCCAAACAGCAAGGCACGCAATCAACGCCCCAACACTCCAAAGCAATATCCCATAAGCACTCATCCCAGGCATGCTCAAATCCTCAAGCTCCTCCGCCTGCGGATCAACAATCCCAAGCAAGGTCGCACGAATCGACATCTCACATTCAGGGCACACCCCACGAATTGACAGCCCCCGCAGGTTGTACCCGCAGCCAATACAAATCAACTCCCCGGTCAACTGCCGAGCAATCGTCTCCACGCCCGGCTTGTCCGGAACCACACCATCTAGACCACTATCCTTCATAACACTCCCACAACATCTGAGTGATGAACCATCAGCATACCACCAATTCCCACTTCAATGCACCCAAACCACACTTTCAAGCGTATTGTTCTCCGAATATCATTAGGGACACCCATGACCAAAATAAACCAAAACCACTCATTCCTCGAATCACTCCGAAACCAAATACAATCCGTCTACCTCGGATCCACAGACTCCATCGACCAACTCCTCTGCTGCCTCCTAGCCAGAGGCCACGCACTCCTCGAAGATGTCCCCGGAGTAGGCAAAACTCTCCTCGCATCCTCCCTCGCAAAATCAATCGACGCCTCCTTCTCAAGAGTCCAACTCACCCCCGACATGATGCCCGCCGACCTCCTCGGATACACCATCCTCTCAAGAGACTCAGGCGAAATGAGATTCCAAAAAGGACCCATCTTCGCCTCCATCGTACTCGCCGACGAAATCAACCGCACAAGCCCAAGAACACAATCCGCACTCCTCGAAGCCATGAGCGAAAACCAAGTCTCCATGGACGGCCACCAATACAAACTCCCAGAACCATTCATGGTCGTCGCCACCCAAAACCCCAACGACTTCCTAGGCACCTACCCCCTCCCAGAAAATCAACTCGACCGCTTCCTCATGCGCATCTCCCTCGGATACCCAGACCAAAAAAGCGAACAAGAACTCCTCGAACTCCGCCCCTCCCACACCATGCTCAACAACCTAAAACCAGTCATCCACGCCGACCAAGTCTGCGAAATCCAAAACGCCATCGACCAAATCCACCTCAGCGATCCCGTCAAAGAATACATCGTCAACTTCTCACGCGCCACCCGAAACTCCGACGAAGTCGATGTCGGCGTCTCCCCCAGAGGCTCCCTAGCCCTCGCCCACGCCGCCCGCTCATGGGCCTGGATCCAAGGCCGCGACCATGTCACCCCAGACGACATCTACCAACTCCTCATCCCAGTCTGCGCCCACCGCCTAGTCATCGGAGGCCCCTCCACAGGCTCCCAATGGACCCAAGCCGCCAACCTCATCAAAACCATCGCCCACGAAATCCAAACCCCAATCTAAATATGTTCTTCTGCCTTACTCTTCCTCCCTCTCCCATTCTGATGGGAGAGGGCCGGGGTGAGGGCTCCTAACTTCTCATATCTTCCTCCCCCCCTCTGACTTCTCTTGACCCCTTCTTCATTTCTTCTCTGCGTCCTCTGCGTCCTTTGCCATCTCTGCGTACAAACTCTTACTCTTTACCCAATCCCATCACCTCAGCCACCACTTCAATAGGATGCACCGCCCCCACCCCAGTCGCATCCAAAATCTGATGCCGACAAGAAATCCCCCCC
>JAESRA010000148.1 GCA_016764895.1 Phycisphaerales bacterium
ACACCGAGATCGAGGAGGCCGAGTTGGGCTCCGGGTTTGAGGTCGGCTTGGTACTGGATTGGGTGATTGATGCCGTCGCGTTGGATGATGATGATTGCGGGTTTGGAGGGGCTGGACATGGCGGCTTCGGTTGGGATGTCTCGGAAGGCGCGGACTGGTTTGCCGTTGATGGAGAGGACGGTGTCTCCGGGTTGGAGTCCGGTGGCGTATTGGGCGTCGCTTGGGGTTGCTATTGAGGCGGGGGAGTTTGGGAGGACCTGGCCGATGGTCGGGGGCATGATTTTGAGGCCGACGGTGAAGACGAGGATGAACAGCAAAGCGGCGGTGATGACATTGACGACGACTCCAGCACTGATGACGACGAGGCGTTTTGGGATGGAGGCGTTTTGGTAGGAGTCTTTGGCGGTGGAGATGGCGTCGGGATTGAGGTCTTCTTGGCCTAGCATTTTGACATAGCCGCCTAGGGGGAGCCAGGAGAGTCGGTATTCGGTTGGGGAGATGTTGAGTGTGGTGTGGTCGCCGTTGTTGTCGCGGACGAGTTTTTGGTAGGCGGGTTCTGATGATCCTGCTTGGAAGCCCATGCCTTTGCGGTAGGAGCAGGCGATGCTTCCAAAGCCGATGGAGAAGGCGAGGACGCGGATGCCGGCCCATTTTGCGGCGAGGAAGTGGCCCAGTTCGTGGACGAAGATGATGGAGCCAAAGCCCAGGGCGATGGTGAGGAAGTTGACGAAGGTGCCTAGGGGGCCTGGGATGTCGAACATTGGGTGCTCCGGGCGGGTGGATCGTTGCTTTGGTAGTGTATCGGGCCAATCCGGGGGAACTTGGGCAGGAATTGCAGAAAGGAAGGCCCCTTGCGCGTCAAGGCCCCCACTCCTTAACAAATAGTGGGTTGCCATATCCGGTTTGCGATACCCTGATTGAAATATCTAGGTGGGGATATGGACTGGATTGCTCTTTGCAGAACTGTTATTTTTTGGTTTTGAGCTCGAAGATGGTCTGGGTTCTGAGTACCAAAGACTCGGCAGCAATCAAGTGGTAGGACTGGATGTGGACCTGGTCCGCGAATTTTTGGATATCCACAAGAGAAAGGCATGAACCTGCGCGGTCATTCCATCGGTGAGCAATAGCGTCCTGGTCGCGGGCGAGTTGGTCGAGTTCTTCAAAGGTGTCGTTGTAGATGTGCGATGAGAGCTGCTCTGTTTGGGCGGCGGTGATGTAGTTGATCTTCGTGCGGGGGATATGGTGCTCGAAATCTTTTTCTGCGGAACAAATGATGGATTCGACAAGACCGATTTCGGTGTTTCCGAGGGTGTTGTCGGTGACATACTCGGTCGCGCATCCGTCTACGGAGGTGAAGACGCAGGCGTGGGAGCCGGGCATGATGAAGAGGTTGAGTGTGTAGTAGTCTTGGATAGCCGTGCGCGAGTCGGCACAGTGGGCGAATTCTGATCGGAGTGAGCGGGCGTAGAGGAGTGTTTGATATGACTGGAGTCGTGCGGTGGAGTTGATTGTGGTGGCCATGGATTCCTTCCCATGTTTTGACGATCGCCCCCATGTGCCTTGGCACGATCGTGTGACATTGTCCCGATGAAATTCTCGCAAAACATGCGAGTCAGCCGACGATGTTATCGGATCATTGGTATTTCTCCAAAGGAGAAGTGGATGATTGATCCAAAATAGGGAGATCGGCCTGAATTTCCGTATGTGACACAAGATAGCAGACTTTGTCGCATATCAAGCACCATAAATGGTATATTGGTGCTAAATTACCAGTATCCTAAGAAATACCGAGAACACACCAAACTTGAGTAAGGCACCAATCCAACTCGAAGAATCACTCAAGCAAACCCTTGGGCTGCCGCTGCGATTGCAAGTCGCGGCACTCGGAGAAGGATTGCGTGTTGGCCAAGATGTTGAATGCCAACACTTTGCGCTTCGTCTGATCGAAATCGCTGGCTATGGACAAGTCGGGATGCATCAGCAATCACTCGGACCGATCGCATTGATGACAGGTTTGTCTGGAAAGTGGAGAGCCCGTCATGCCGAATCGGCGCTGCGTGCTCTTGCGATGGGATGGGGGAATTTAAGTTCGGATATGCGCCGGATCGCGGTGGCTTTGGGACGAAGCCGGTGGATTGCTGTCATTAAGTCGATGTCGGAAGACCCCGATGTTGCGACCCGGCTCGGCGCGATCAGGATCGCAATGGACACGGGGGACCCCGGTTTTGGGGTGATGGTGTGCTCAATGCTCAGCGATGAGCATTCCAAGGTGCGGCTGGCAGCAGACAAAACGCTCATCGGGCTGGTGCTTGGATTGTTTGGGCATCTAGACGGAGAGATGCTCGGAGAAGAGTTCGATGCGATTCGGAATCGGAAGATCACCTCGATGCTTGGGGACAACGCGATTTTGGAACTTGAGCGGTGCGCGATGTTGTCGGCGATTGCCGATGCGGCGTGGTCGTTTGCCAGCCACCGGTGCCGGTCGCCACTACTGGCATCTCTGCTACTGATGGACAGGCAGGGAGCCACGGCGATTGAACGCCGAGCGTTTGACAAAATGCGACGACTGCTCAGCGAACGGAATCATCCGAGCCATATGCCCATGCGGACAGTCCTGCGGATAACCCCCGCTCCGATCCTGCGAGAACGAGCATTGCGATGGCTGGTGATTGACCCGATTGCTGGAGTGGCATCGGCCAAACTGGAGGTCGCCGAGTCGATCGCAGAACACTGTGCTGTGCTTGACCGGATGCATCTGTGTATCCGCCCCAAGCGAGCCCGGGCGATGAAACGGGTTCGTATCGCGACAAAACAAGAAAATGGCATCGTCATGCTCGAACAACGGGCACCAATGCTGGGCATCGATGAGTTTGATTCGCTGGATCCGGACTCTAAGCGGGGATATCTCCGGTGGATAACAACACTTGATCTTGACACGGGGATTCGGCGGGGCGAACTTGAACGGGTGATGGCCGATGAAAGTTCGATGGTTCGGCTCCATGGATGCTGCGTTGCCGATTCGCTCGATCTGGTTGATTATCTGTATGACGAATCTGATCCGGTTGCTCGGCATGCGGCGATGCGATGGTCTTCGGTGGGGAGCGATGCGCCCGGGGCAGGATCAGCAAACTGCGGACGACGGATGCAGACGGCCCAGCTCAATAGTCGGTCTGGCTCGGCGTGGGTGCGGCGGATTGCGATTGAAGAATCAGAACGGCTTTCAATGGAGATGCCCGATTCGGCCCCGTCAAGGCTCCAAGCACGGCGGCTCTACCACACAGACCCGGCGAGGTTTGTCCGGAGTATCCGCGAGATGCTGCACCAGCCATCGCGGCGTGGAGTTGGGCTTGGGATGATTCTTGCACTCGGGCTTGAGTCCCGCTTTGAGATGGACTTGGTGTCGCTGGCCGATGAGAATCGGCTTGATCCACGGGTGGGGGCGTCGCTGGTTCGGGGGCTCAGCGCGATCAAATCTTCGGCCGCCAAACTGGCGGTTCTGCGGAGTCTTGAGAGTGACGACCAACGGGTGGTGGCCAACGCGATCGAGTCAGCCCATACGCCTGTCGATACTTTGGTTGAATACAAAGGGGATGCGAACCATCGGGTGCGGTCCAGCGCGATTCGGCGGATGCTTGTTGAGGGCAGCCGGCCTGGCAGTGCGGGAATGATTGAGATTGCGGCCGACGATCTTTGTGCGATGCTCCACGACTCGCGTGTGCTGCACCGGCTTGCGGGGGTCTGGGCAGCCCAGCGGGTGTTTGAACCCAAAACCCGGAGGCTGATCGGCAAGGGGTGGCGTGAACTGGTGATGACGCTCAACGAAATGTCGCTCAATGAAACAGATGATGGTGTTCGGACGCGGGCCGACCAGTGTGTACACCGGATGCTTGTGAGCCAGCGTGTTCGGGAAGCTCTTGAATCTGAGGGGAGCGTGCTGCTATGAGCTTTGGGAGTGTGACTGATTGGATGGTTGTGATGATTGCCCAGGCAGGGCCAACCGAGTTGTTTTTGCCTGAGTCTGCTGGTGTACAGGACGGCGGGTCTTACGCTCTACTGCTTTGGGGTGTCGGAGTTTTTGTGATTGTCATTGCAACTGTTTGGGGCCGCGCTATGGGGCAGCGGCGGATTGATCCACGGGAACTTGCGTTCCGGGCGTTATCAAGAAAGCTCAAGTTGTCTCACAAACAGGTTGCTTCATTGCGTGCGATGAGCGCGTCGAGCGGGCTTGGTTCGCCGGTGGGATTGCTGCTGAGTCCGAGCGCGATCCGTGCGATTGATGAATCTGTCGGGGCTGTTTAAAGTATCGTATTTGAAGATGCCGTTTTGACTCACCTCATTGAAACGGGGTTGAGTGTAGCGTGATTAGGCGGCGGCTTGGCCTGGGTCTTGGTAGGCGTCGTAGCGGGCGCGCAGGGTTGGATCTCTGAGGACGGAATATGCTTTGTGGAGTTCTTCGAACCGGGTGGAGGCGTCTGGGGAATTGTTTTGATCTGGGTGCCATTTTTTGACGAGTTTATGAAATGCGGTTTTGATTTCGTTGTCGCTGGCATAGCGGCTTATTGCGAGGATTTGGTAAAGATCGATTCTGAAGGCTTCGGTTGTACTCTCTTGGGTATTGGCATCCGATGAGACTGGATCGTTGCTTATGACGAGTTCGCCTTGGACTGCTAGGCGGGTGATCGCGTCGCGGTGAGATGTGGGTAGGTCGAGGAATTCGACACCGATTTCGGATTTTCGTGTGATGACCGAGCCTTTGCGAACCCATCGAACAACGCCGGCGACGGTGAGTTGATTGTCTGAATCTTTGTCGGTGAATGTGTAGGTTTGGGTGTGGCCTATATTGGGGAGGTTTGAGTTGGAAACGATGAGCCGCATGCCTTGGCCGGTGAGATCGGCAACGCGGGTTTGTGAAGCTTTCTTCGTAGACCCGGCCGAGCATTTGATGTTGTTTGTGGGAATGCGTGCTTGAACACGAGAGAAAAAATCTTGATGCCCGGGATCAGTTTCCATACGAATATGTACGGCTCAATGAGGATATCAACTGAGCCCAATAGACTTGAATCGCATTGATTTGTGTATCAGAGACGGCATAGATGGATGCGTGACGGGAATTATTGCCTTAGAATAGGGAATGAGCAGCACGATGAATACAGGTGTGAGGTCCGATCATCCATCTCCGATTTCTGGAGAGGGTGGTGGGCGGTTGGATTTTCGTGGCGCTTTGGGCGGGGGGATCTTTGATTATGATCCAGCGCCGGAGTCCGTCAAGCCTGGGATGACGGACTCGTATGGACTGTTTATTGACGGGGCATTTGTAGAGCCATCTAGCGGGACCAAGTTTGCAACAGTGAACCCGGCGACCGAGGAAACCTTGTCGATGATCTCGTCGGCGAGTGGAACCGATGTTGATCGGGCGGTTTCGGCGGCGCGGGAGGCACTTCCGGGATGGAGCGGATTGCCTGGGATCGTGCGTGGCAAATACCTGTACCGGATCGCGCGGCGGATTCAAGAACGGGCGCGGGAACTGGCTGTTCTCGAAACAATGGATGGTGGGAAGCCGATCAAGGAATCTCGTGATGCCGATGTGCCACTGGCGGCGGCGCATTTCTTTTATCATGCCGGATGGGCCGACAAACTCGAATATGCGTTCCCAGGTCGCAAGCCTGAACCCGTTGGCGTGTGCGCTCAGATTATTCCGTGGAACTTCCCGCTGCTGATGGCGGCGTGGAAGATTGCGCCGGCACTGGCGTGCGGGAACACGATTGTTTTGAAACCCGCAGAAACCACTTCGCTCACAGCATTGCGGCTTGCGGCGATCTGCCAAGAGATCGGGCTGCCCAAGGGTGTGGTCAATGTGGTGACCGGAGCCGGGGAAACCGGGGCGGCGATGGTGAACCATCCAGATGTCAACAAGATCGCGTTTACAGGTTCGACGGGGGTTGGCAAGATGATTGCCAAGGCGACGGCCGCGACCGACAAACGATTGACGCTCGAACTCGGTGGCAAGAGCGCGAACATTGTGTTTGAGGATGCTTCGATTGATCAGGCGGTGGAGGGGATTGTCGAGGGGATTTACTTTAATCAGGGGCATGTGTGCTGCGCGGGGTCGCGGGTGTTTGTGCAGGAGAGTATTCTCGATACGGTCATTGGGAAGTTGGGGGATCGGTTGGCATCGTTGCGGGTGGGTGATCCGCTCGATAAGAATACTGATCTTGGCGCGATCAACTCGCCGGAGCAGCTCTCGATTATCAATAAGTATTTGGAGACGGGGAAGTCCGAGGGTGCGGAGTTGCATGATCCGGGTCGGTCTGAACTGCCGTCGAAGGGGTATTGGTGCAAGCCGTGTTTCTTTACGGGTGTGCAGCCGAGCCATGCGATTGCTCGCGAAGAAATCTTTGGTCCTGTGCTTGCGGTGATGAGCTTTCGGACGCCGGACGAGGCGATCAGCCGGGCGAACAACACGCCGTATGGACTGGCGGCGGGTGTGTGGACGGATAAGGGGTCGAAGATATTTGACATGGCGAGCAAGCTCGATGCGGGTGTGGTGTGGCTCAATACTTATAACAAGTTTGATCCGGCGTCACCGTTTGGCGGGTTTAAGGAGTCTGGGTTTGGCCGCGAGGGCGGACGGCACGGGCTTGCGGCGTATTTGAAATGATGGTTGATAAAAGAGCATTTGATTGAAAGGACTGACCATGAGCACTATTCCTGGCGCACATACATTTGAGATTCGTGACCTGACCGCTGAGGACAAGCCTTGGGTGCAGCGGGTGCTGCAGCAGTACTGGGCATCTACGGAACAAGTCACCAAGGGGCGGAAGTTCCAGGCCGATGAGTTGCCTGGGATTGTCGCGGTGCGGGACGGCTCAGAAGTTGGGCTGTTGACTTACAACATCGAAGGCGATGAATGCGAGATCGTGACGCACAACTCGATGGCGGGGCATGGCGGGATCGGGTCATGCTTGCTGACGGGGGTTCGGAACAAGGCACGCGAGCAGGGTTGCAAACGGCTGTGGCTGGTGACGACCAACGACAACACGCCGGCGATGCGGTTCTATCAACGGCGAGATTTTGAGATCGTTGCGTTCCATCGGAACGCGGTGCGTGAATCACGGAAGATCAAATCGAGCATCCCCGACATCGGACTCGACGGTATCCCGATCCGGCACGAAATCGAGATGGAGTACAAATTGTGACCCCCCAAAGTTTTGTGACCCCCCAAAGTTTTCCACTTGGCTATTACGCGACTGCTGCTTCGCAGAGGATAATTTATGTCTGATCGATTGCCGATTTCCAAGACCTACAAGCTGTTTATTGGCGGGAAGTTTCCGCGGACCGAATCTGGGCGGTCGACGCTTGTTGATGATGCTTCGATTGGTTTGAGCGCGCATGTATGCCATGGGTCTCGGAAGGATGTGCGGAATGCCGTTGAGGTGGCGCATGGGGCCCACAAGAAATGGTGCGGGTCGACGGGGTATCTCAAGGGGCAGATTCTGTACCGGCTTGCTGAGATGATGGAGGGGAAGCGGGCGGAGCTTGCGGCTGCTCTTTCTGGGGAGACTGATGAAGGGATGAAAGAAGTCGATGCTTCGATTGATCGGGTGGTGCATTTTGCGGGGTGGACGGATAAATATTCATCGGTGATGGGCGGGGCCAATCCGGTGAGCGGGCCTTATCACAACTTTACGATTCCCGGTTCTATGGGTGTTGTGGGGTGCATCGCGCCGGACTCGCCTTCATTGTTAGGATTAATCTCGATGATCATGGGGCCGGTGTCGATGGGGAACACGGTTGTGGCGTTGGTTTCAGAAACCAATCCGATCCCGGCGATGATTCTGGCCGAGGCGCTGGCGACGAGTGATCTGCCTGGGGGGGTGGTGAATCTGATTACGGGGTTCCGGGAAGAACTGGTGCCCCACTTCGCTTCGCATCGTGAGGTGATCGGGATTCATGCGGGAGGCGTGAGCGATGCGCACCGGGCCGAGCTTCGAGAAGGCACGGCGATCAACATGAAGCGGGTGTGCCTGCGTGATGGGTCGCTGGATTATTTTGACGACGAGGCGTGCAGCGGGCCTGGGTGGCTTGATCCGTTTGTGGAGTTCAAGACGATCTGGCATCCGAGTGCGGTGTAAGGGGAAGAAGGGACTGGCCATTGGGGACTGGCCATTGGGGAAGATGAAGATTGGCCATTGGCTGGGTGCCACTACTCGCATTCTTATGCGCAGTAGTGTCTTTGGGATGTGTTTGTAGATCGAAGACCCGACGCGCCGAAGCGGCGGGTCGGGGCACCCGGCGGCGGGTCGGGGCACCCGGAGATGGGGTTATTGGGCGGTGAGGGCTGGGGCGGTTTTGAGGGAATCGTCGAGTTGGAGTCTTGGCTGGGCGTGGGTTTGCTCGGTGGACCACTGGATTTCTAGGGTGATGTCGAAGAGTTTGGCGATGGAGTTGAGCTGTCGCTCGATGGTCTCTCTTGCTTGATGGATGTAGCGGTGGTCGTTCTTTTCGAATAACTCCGCGGCTTGGTCTTGGGCGGTGCGCATGAGCTCGGACTGTCTTGCAGCGTTCATGTTGATGACATCAATGAGGCCCAGCACTCGGCCTTGCTGGATGTCGTAGGGTTCGACATCCATGAGGCGGAGGGAACCGACGATTGGGGGGAGGGTGATGCGGTAGTGGGCGTCGCCGAGGTCTGTCACATCGGATTCGTTGAGGGAACCGAGTTCGATGGCGTATTGTTTTTCAAACTGAAAGATCATGGCGATCTTGGCTTGAGAGAGCAGGATTGGTGGGAGCCAGGAGAAGCCAGAAGTCGCGGTGGCGATCTCTTTGGCGTGGACTTCGAGCCCGACGAGTTTGCCGACGGCTCGGACGCGTTCGGTGATGAACTTGAGTGAGATTTTGTCGATGTCTTTGCCCGCTCTTGCACGCTTGAGCGAGGAAAGCAAGTAGAAGACGATGCCCGCGCCAACAACTGCGGCCAGGGACAGGGCGACGATAAGAAGGATGAAGTCGGTCATGGAAACCTTGTTGGGCTTTTTCGTGGTTGGATTTTACAGAACTCGAATACAACGCCGTTTCTGAGGCTGTTTTAGGGATTCGTTGATGTATTTGAGTCCTTTATTCGGACTGAGGTTTGGAGAGGCGGCCGCATTCGAAGGCGTGGATGAGGAGGTGCCCGGCTGCGGAAATGAAGACGATAAAGAAGAGCCCAAGAGTGAGGGCAAGGATTGATTGGAGGGCGCCGGTGCCTGAGCCGCCGGCGAGGGAGTTGTTGATCCACACGCCTGGGCCGATGTTGTACTGCATCATCGCGGCAACGGCGGCGATGGGTGCTGCACAAAGGGCGGCTTTGATGATGTAGGGGATGGACTTGGCGTTGCGGGAACATACGGCGATTGATGCGAATATGAAGAGCCCCGTGATCACAGCGGCCCTTGTCATGAGCGTGTATTTGGCGAGGGGGTAAAGATCAGGAAAGTCGGTTTTCTTAGCCAAGATGAACCCGAGGTAGAGTCCGAAGACCAGTGCCACGAGGATCGATCCCGCGATGGCGGTGACGCCGATGCCCCAGCCTTCTTTGAACTTGCCGAGCCCGAAAAAGATGGCGAAGATACCCGCCAAGATGGTGAGGAGTTCAAATCCGAAGAGGCCCCAGTCGAAGGCTCCGAAATGGCTGATGGAATACCACATCCATGGGAGTGCCGAGAGTGCGACGATGACGCCCAGTGCCCCGACACCGAGACGGCAGAGGAGGGGCGGATTGGGGAGTTCTGTGACGGATTGGGTATCGGATGTGTTCACAATGATGATTATCGCCTATGCGGAGCTTTGGATCGAAGAAAATGGGAGATTCTCTGATGTTTGACAAGATTATTTGTACGGGGGAGAAAGGCAAGACTTGCGCAGAAAGTGCAAATTTGGGCTCAGATGGCGCGGGGATGGCCCGATCGTGTCCGTGTTGGTCCAGAATCGCTTTGGTGTCTGGCTGCGGATTGAGAATCCGGGGCCCGATGGCCGATACTGGGTCAATGAGCCTATTTCATGGATGAAATAGGCTTTGAGCGTGGCGGCTGTTGTTTGACAGCAGCCTTGAGAAAGGATTCGCTATGGGCGGCATCACCACCGGTATAGGTCTGTTTTCAGGTATTGATACGGGATCGCTGATCGAGCAGTTGATCTCAATCGAGTCGCGGCCCAAGGTGCTTGCCCAGACCCGGTTGATCCAGTTGCAAAGCCAGCAGGCGGCGTACCTGTCGATCAACTCACAACTCACCGCGATCCAGAACCTCGCCAAGGCGTTCCGAACGGACAATGTCTTTAAGAATAAGAAATCGATCGTCTCCAATGAGGCCGTGCTGAGTGCCAACGCTTCGCAGAACGCGCTACCCGGTAGTTATAACTTTGTGGTCAATAAACTCGTCTCGACGCAGCAGATGTTGTCGGGCGGCTTTGCAGCCAGCGATTCTGCGGCCGGACTGACCTCGCTGACCTTCGAAGGGGCCGAGGCGCGGCTGGACCGAGACACGAGCCTTGCGGATCTCAACAACGGGGACGGGATCACACGCGGAGTCATCACAATCAACGGGGAAAATGTCGATCTTTCCACTGTTGGCACTGTCTCTGAAGTGCTTGATGCGATCAACTCGGTGGGCGGCGGAGTAATCGCACGCGTTGAAAATGACAAATTTATCCTCGACGGAGTCACTTCGATCTCCGACACCGGCGGGCGAGAAGTGCTCGAATCAATGGGGCTTGATGGGGCGATCGTGAGCAACACGGTGACGGGAACTTCTGTGTATTCGCTGGGGACCAATACGGCACTGAGTTCGCTCAATGACGGGCGGGGGCTTGGGGTACGGAATGCTTCGGGTGATGTTCACGACATCACTATAAGTCTTGATCTAAACAACAACACATTGTTTGATGATGGTCTAGTGGAAGTTCGGCTTGGTGACATAGAAGAAATGATTGATGATGAACTTGTCGTAACGAGCAGTGCAGTCACCACGATCGGAGGGGTCATCAATCGGATCAATGATGCTATCGCAGCGGATCCAAATTATGCCGGCCAAATAGAGGCCTCGATCGATCCGGCAACGGGAACGATTCAACTCAACGATTTAACGGGCAATCGAGGGATTCAAGTCCTGGACAATAACACTGGATCTGGCTCAAAGAGTACCGCTGCTGCTGACCTTGGATTCTCCGGGTTTTATACCGGGGGGAGTACCAGTGCGTCCCGGATTTTTGCGGGGATGAACACGACACTGATGTCGAGCCTCAACGGCGGAACCGGGTTGGGGGCCACTGACGGCAATCTCAACTTCACGACACAGGATGGTTCGACCTTCACTGTCAATATCAGTGGGCTTGATGATGTCAATGACATTATCCAGGCCATCAATAACTCCAACGGGGGTGCGACGCTGTCGGCGTCTCTCAATGATGCCGGCAACGGTCTGGCGATCAAGGATCTCACAACCGGTGGTTCAACATTTGCAATCGCAGGAACCGGCGGTTTGGATACTGCGGAACTACTTGGGGTTTCTGGGTCGTTTACCAGCGGGACGGCCCAAGGGATTGACCAGGACCTTGCGTACTTCGGGACCGCGACGAATCTGGATTCGATGTTTGATGGGGCCGGGCTCGGGACGGGGTCGTTTGAGATTATTGATTCGGACGGACTCAAAGCGGAGTTTACGATCTCAGGCGGTGACAAGACCATGGCCGATGTGATTCGGCGAATAAATCAATCATCTGCGATCTCGGTGACGGCCCGGATCAACGATACGGGCGATGGACTCATTATCGAAGACACCGCCGGAGGGCTTAACCTGCTGGAAATCAACGACACCGAAGGGACGGTCGCCAAGAAGCTGCGAATCGCGGGGAAGGTGACTCAAGAGGCCCTTGATGCTGATCCGACCGCGAACTTTATCAATGGATCGTTTGAGACGACATTGGAGTTTGACGCCAACGATTCGCTCGAGGATGTGATCAATGCGATCAACGCCTCGAATGCGGGTGTGAGCGCCTCGCTGCTCAATACGGGAACGGGTTCGACACCGTTTCGGTTGTCGCTGGCGTCTGACGATACCGGGGTCGCCGGTCGATTTTTGGTTGATTCCGGGGACTTTGATCTTGGCATAAACACGATTGATGCCGGGGACGATTCTCGGGTGTTTTATGGTTCGACCAATGCGGCCGACGGGGTTTTGATTAGTTCTTCGACCAACCAACTCGATGGCGTGATCCAGGGGGTGACGATCGACCTGCTCTCGACGAGTGATGAATCTGTTCAGATTTCGATCACCGAAGATACCGAATCGATCGAAACGAAGATTCAGGAATTTGTTGATGCGTTCAATGCCGCAATCGAGCAGATCGATTTTCAGACAAGGTTCGATCAAGAGACCGAACAGAGAGGAACACTGCTCGGAGATGGCACCGTCATCGGGCTGCGGGGCTCAATGTTTTCCTCAATGCTTCGTGAGAACGACGGGTTCTCGTCAGATATTTCACGACTCAGTGATGTCGGGATCAAGATCGGTTCTGGTTCCAAGCTTGAGTTTGATTCAGAGAAGTTTCGGGACGCATACACCGAGGATTCTCAGGCAGTCGAAGACCTGTTCGTCAGGCGAACCGTACTGGTCCCAGAAGAAGATGAAAACGCAACCTTCCTGAATCCTGACGACGGGACGCTGGAGTTCAGTGAACGCGGCGTGATGGTGATGTTCGAGCAGTTCGCCGACGCGTATACAGATTCGCTCACCGGTATTTTAACGGGACGAGATGACGCGTTTGATGACCAGATCGCGTTGCAGGAATCTCGGATCGAGTTTATTGATGCCAGGCTCGACCGAAGGCGGCAAATCCTGCAACGCCAGTTCCTTGCGATGGAGAAGGCAATCGCTGGATTCCAAACACAAGGCTCGGCAATCTCAATGATCCAGTCGATCGGATAAGTCGGTTTGGACTAATTCTGGAATTGATTGATTCCCCACTCAAGACGACCATTTGAAGGACCGATACCTCGGACATGAACGACCAGAACACCGCCAATGCGTATCTCAAGACCAAAGTCATGACCGCGAGTCCCGAAGAACTCCGGATGATGCTCCTCGATGGAGCGATCCGGTTTGCCAATACCGCAAAGTATGGGCTAGAAAATGATGACTACGAGAAAATCTACGAAGGCTTTACGCAGTGCCGTGATATTGTGCTGGAACTGACCAACACGATCGACCCAACACCAAATCCCGAACTTGCTGATAAAATCAAAAGCATCTATGTATTTCTCTACGGCGAACTGGTTTCAGCCAGCGTCGACAAAGACCTCGACCGTCTAAATAAAGCCATCGAACTGCTTGAGTTCGAACGAGAAACATGGGCACAGCTCATGATCCAGCTTGTCGAAGATCGCAAGGCGGGGATTGTGGCCACGCCAAATCTTCCTGACATCAATATGCCGTCGCTGAGTATCCAAGCCTGAATGAATCAGACGAGTTGATGCTGGGGCTCTGAGAGACCCGCAGCGAGATGATCCATCGCAAATCGAAGCTGTACATTGGTGCTGAGTTCACTTTGGGCTCGCTCGACTTTGTCGATTGCATTGAGTGCCCGGTGCGCTTTGGCTGGAGTTGCGAGCTGCTTTCTGTAGCGGTCTGCGATGAGCCCGAGCATGTGCTGGGAGCCTATTTGGTTGGCGACCAGTTTTGAACGGTTTTCGCCGATTTTTTCGCCTGATTTGACCCATGCTTTGGCCCAGTCGTCGATGAGCTGGGTCATGCGTGAGCCTAGGGTTAGGGGGTATTGGGCTTGGTCACATTGGTTCAGTAATGGTTCGAGGTCGATGGCCCATTGGTAGATTCCTGCGGCGTGTGCGCTTTTGTATTTTCCTGGGGAGCCGCCGGAGGTTGAGAGGAGCCATTGGTGTTGTTCTGGGGTAGTCTCAATGTTGGAGGTGCTGATCCATGCTCGCATGGCGTCGTCGTTGAGCGGGGCAAAGGCGATGCGTTGGCATCGGGACCGAATGGTTGGAAGAAGGCGGTCTTCGTTTGAACTGACGAGGATGATGACGGTGCCTGGGGCGGGCTCTTCGAGAGTCTTGAGGATGGCATTCTGAGTCTGAAAATTGAGAAGTTCGCTCTCGTCGACGATGAACACCTTGGAGATCATTGATGATGAGTTGATGGTCGAGGCGAGTGCGGCGGGATTGATGAGGTGCTCTTCAACAATCGCTTTGGGGATGGAAGCGAGCTTGGCGTCGCGGATTTTTTTGTCATCGTGATAGCGGGCCATCTCTTTGCGGATCACATGGAGGTCCGGATGGGTGCCGGCGTTGATCAGGCGTTGGGTTTGGGATTCTGGATCGGGGGCGATGTTGCCGTTGAGGTCTGGCACTGAAGAGGGATCAAGGATGATGCTGGCCCATGCGACCGCGGCGGTGAACTTTCCGACACCCTTTGGACCATGGAAAATCCAGGCATGATGGACGCGGCCTGAACTCATCGAGCGGTTGAGAATATCGAGGGCGTGCGGCTGGCCGATGAGCGATGCCATGGGGATTGGAGGCTCGTAGGTGCGGATCGCTGGCGCGGCTGTATCGCTGGGGAGGCGTTTTAGGATCGACTTCTTTTTGGTGGTGCGTTTGGCCATTGCAGAAGAAGGATAGGGAGAGAGGTGGGGGAAGACGAAGACCCTACTGCGCCGAAGACGGCGAGTAGGGGCACCAGGCTCTCTGAGATGGGTTCATGTCTGATCCTTGTGGATTTTAAGGGGCATTCATACAGAACAACCATCTGTGGCAATGGAGACTGCTGTGCATAAGAGACACCGAGAATGGCGGATTGTCCAGTGAACTGATTGGTTTGTTGTGTTCTCGGACGGATTGGGTGGTGGTTTGGGCGGGCTAATTTGGCTTGCAGAGCGTACTATGGATGAGCCGATCCTTTGTCTATCCCCGCTCGGCCGCATTGCCACTCTCAAGAATGGAATCTCAGTATGTCATCATCTGTTTCGTCCAAAATGTTGTCCGCCACCGCTGCTGAGATTCGGACTCAGTTTATTGAGTTCTTCAAAGAGCGTGGGCATGATTTTGTGCCTTCGTCGACGACTTGTCCGATGAATGACCCGTCGCTGCGGGACACCTTTGCCAATGCGGGGATGAATCAGTTCAAGCCGATTTTTCAGGGGACGCTTGATCCGACTTCGCCTTTGCATGGGGTCAAGCGGGCGACGAACTCGCAGAAGTGTATTCGGGCTGGGGGGAAGCATAATGATCTGGATGATGTGGGCAAGGATACCTATCACCATACTTTCTTTGAGATGCTTGGGAACTGGTCGTTTGGGGACTACTTTAAGGAAGAGGCGATTGGGTGGTCGTTTGAACTTTTGACGAAGGTTTGGGGGATTGATCCGGATCGGTTGTATGCGACTTATTTTGAGGGTGATCCGAAGCAGGACTTGCCTGCGGATCTTGAGACCAAGGCGATTTGGGGGAAGTACCTCGCTGAGGATCATATTTTGCCTGGGAATATGAAGGATAATTTTTGGGAGATGGGGGACACGGGGCCTTGTGGGCCTTGCTCGGAGTTGCATTATGATCGCATCGGTGGTGGGCGTAATGCGGCGGCGATGGTGAATATGGATGATCCGGATGTGCTTGAGATTTGGAACAATGTGTTTATTCAGTTTGATCGGCTGGAGGGGGGCGAGCTGAGAACATTGCCGGCCCAGCATGTGGATACGGGGATGGGGCTTGAGAGAATCGTGTCGGTGCTGCAGGACAAGCGGAGTAATTATGACACGGATTTGTTTGGGCCTTTGTTTGAGAAGATTCAGGCGTTGACGGGGGCGCGGGCATACAACGGCAAACTTGGGGATGAAGATGAAGGCGGGGTTGATGAGGCGTATCGGGTGATTGCGGATCATATTCGTACGCTTGTTGTGGCGATTACCGATGGGACGACGCCGAGTAATGAGGGGCGGGGGTATGTGCTTCGGCGGATTTTGCGTCGGGCGGTTCGGTATGGTCGGCAGAAACTGGGTGCGCCGCAGGGGTTTTTGACGGATTTGGCCCCCACTGTTGTGGAGTTGCTTGGGGGGGCTTTCCCAGAACTTGCCAATGATCCGGGGCGGGTGATTGGGTTGATTGCCGATGAGGAGGAGAGCTTTGGCAAGACGCTTGATCGGGGGATCAAGATGTATGAGACGATTGGTACAACAGAACTCGCAAATAGCTGGTGGAAATATGGTAAGGCACAAGGCAAAAAACCTGGAATCCATTCCGGGGGGACAGCGGTGTTCCCTGAGGACGCGGGGTACTCCGAAGATCACCGTTATACACATGAAGATCGAATTTCATTGAGATTCGGAGATGATGTAATCTGGTCTGGTAAATTCACTGATTTCAATCTGAGTCAGTTTCCTGAACCAATCCAAATTCAAATCTCAGGCGAGGATGCATTCAAACTCTATGACACTTATGGATTCCCAATTGACCTGACTCAGATCATGGCCGAGGAACGGGGGCTGAAGGTTGATCTTGAGGGGTTTGAAAGGGCGATGGAGGCGGCCAAGGAACGGTCGCGGCAAGGGGGGAAGAAGAATGATGGGGAGCGGGTGGTTGAACTTCGGGCCGAGCAGATCGCCAAGCTTGGGGTGCTGCATGTCAAGACGACCGACGATTCGCACAAGTTCTCTGGGCACGATACCCGGGCATCGGTCAAGGCGATCTGGAACGGAAAGAAGTTTGAAGATCACGCCAGCCTGGGCAGCGACGGGATGCACCGGATCGGAATCGTGCTGGACAAAACCTGTTTCTATTCAGAAATGGGCGGGCAGGTCGCCGACGCCGGCGAACTCCGCTGCGCCAAATCCGGCGGGGTCTTCAAGGTTGAAGATACAAAGAGTTTCGGCGGATATGTGCTGCACATCGGACGGATCAGCAAAGGAAAGATCACTTGCACCAATGATGTAATCTGCCATCTCAATACCAAACGGCGGATCAAGATCGCGTCCAACCACACAACCACCCACCTGCTGAACTTCGCCCTCCGCGAAGTGCTGGGGAATAGCGTGGATCAACGGGGGTCGCTGGTCAACGATGAAAAACTGCGGTTCGACTTTGTACACAACTCGCCTGTGACTCCAGAGGAGATCGCCAAGATCGAAGAGATCGTCAATCACCAGATCGATCAAAACCTGACCGTCTACAGCCAACTCGCCCCGCTGGAGCAAGCCAAAGACATTGCAGGCTTGCGGGCGGTGTTTGATGAAACTTATCCCGACCCGGTGCGAGTCGTTTCGATCGGGATCGAGGTCGATCAGCTTATTGGGAACCCAACCAATGACGCTTGGAAAACAGCCTCCATCGAGTTCTGTGGCGGAACACACATCGAAACCACAACCATCGCTCAAAGCTTCGCCCTCACCGTCGAAGAAGGAATCGCCAAAGGGATCCGCCGAATCACCGGGCTGACCGGAGAACTTGCAGGCAAAGCATTCGCGGCGGCTGATGAACTCAGCAAACGGGTCGATGCGCTGGGATCACTGGAACTCGGCGAGCTCAAAGAAGCCTTCCAACAGGTCGGCAATGATGTTGACGCGATGGAACTGCCCGCAGCTCGCAAGAACGCGCTGCGGGCGCAGCTTGGGTCGGTTGCCAAGAAGCTCAAGGAAGCGTCCAAGGCACAGGCCGCGGCTAAGGCGGGTATGGCGCAGGAGCTGGCGATGGGGATCGCCAATGCGGCCAAGGGTTCGAGCGAGGACATCATTATTACAACGCTGGATCTTGGATCAGATCGCAACGCTCTTGAAGCGGCGGTGGCGACGATTTCCAAAGCGGTGCCTGAGAAGGCGGTGATGGTGTTCTCGACCGATGCTCAGAACAACCGGGTGGCGGTGATGGCATCGGTGAGTGAATCCATGATCGGGCGGGGGCTCAAGGCTGGGGATTGGATCCGTGAGACGACCTCGATCATGGGCGGCAAGGGCGGAGGCCGACCAAATAGTGCTCAGGGTTCAGGTTCTGATGTTGGCAAGATCAAAGAAGCGGCCGAGCATGCCCGAACCTGGGCCTACAAGCAGGTACAAGGATGACCCCCCAACCCCCCAACCCCCAAAC
>JAESRA010000016.1 GCA_016764895.1 Phycisphaerales bacterium
AAGAGGGAGGTTAGACATCGGTGATCTCTCCGTAAGTTTCAGGCCGGCGATCTCGGAAGAACTGCCAGGTGTCGCGGACCTCTCGGATCATGTCGAGATCAAGATCAGCGATGACCACCTCGTCGTTATCGCGTGAGCCTTCGACGATGATTTGGCCGCGTGGATTGCAGAAGTAGGATTGCCCGTAAAACTTGCCGATGTTCCATGGTGCTTCGGTGCCGACGCGGTTAATCGCGCCAACAAAATATTGATTCGCCACAGCATGGGCCGGTTGTTCGAGTTTCCAAAGATACTCACTCAATCCCGCAACTGTCGCCGATGGATTGAACACGATCTCCGCACCATTCAAACCCAGGGCGCGGGCACCTTCGGGGAAGTGACGGTCATAGCAGATGTACACACCGATTTTACCGAAAATGGTATCGAAGACGGGGTAGCCGCCGTTGCCGGGTTTGAAGTAGAACTTTTCCCAGAATCCGGGCTGGCAGTGTGGGATATGGTGCTTGCGGTATTTGCCGAGGTAGTTGCCCTGTTCGTCGATCACGGCCGCGGTGTTGTAGTACACGCCGGTCATCGGCGTTTCGTAGATCGGCACGACCATGACCATCCGGTGTTTTTTGGCGAGTTCTTGCATCAGCTTAATCGTCGGCCCATCAGGAATCGGCTCGGCAATGTCATACCAGCGGGCGTCTTGCTCGGCACAGAAATATGGCCCGTAGAAAATCTCTTGCAGGCAGCACACATTGGCACCCTTCTCGGCGGCCTCTTCGATAAGCGTCACATGCTTGTCAATCATCGCCTTCTTGATAGCAGGAAGATCATCCGAGTCCGGCAACGCATTGGCGGCTTGAATAAGAGCGGTTCGTGTAATTCGTGGCATAGGTAATACTTTCTATAGAGTATGAATGAGTCTTATATCCACCGTCGGACAGTGACACGAGATTTCGTGAAGAATCGCACGCCATCTTCGCCGTTGGTATGGAGATCGCCGTAAAATGATTTTTTCCAGCCCGCAAAGGGGAAGGCCGCCATCGGTGCGGGCACGCCGACATTGATCCCAAGCATGCCCGCCTGGACAGTGGTTTCAAACCGATGAGCCGCATTGCCTGAATCGGTAAATATGACGGACATGTTGCCATAGTCGGACTTGTTCACCTCAGCAACCGCAGCATCAAGCGTCGGCGCCCGCATGATCGAAAGCACTGGCCCAAAGATTTCTTCAGAAACAATACTCATGTCTGATGTCGTGTTATCAAAAACAGTCGGCCCAACAAAGCACCCCGCCTTGGGCATGTCAAATGCTCGCCCATCAACAAGCAAATCAGCACCCGACTCCACTCCCGCCTCAATATATTTGATCACCCGATCCTGAGCCGCCTGATCTTGCAGAGGCCCCATGTGTGTATTGCGGTCACACCCACGCCCGACATTAACGCCCTTGGCCTTCTCCACAAGCCCCGAAACCAACCAGTCCGCCGCATCCCCCACCGCAACAACAACCGACCCCGCCAAGCACCGTTGCCCCGTATTGCCAAACGCCGATCCAAACACACCATCAATCGCCGCCTCGCAGTTGGCATCAGGCATGATGATCGAAAAGTTCTTGGCCCCGCACATACACTGAACCCGCTTGTCATGGGCGCAACCGGTTTCATAGATGTACTTCCCCGCAGCGGTCGATCCAACAAACGACACGGCACGCACATCATCATGCTTGATCAAATGATTCACAACATCAGGCCCCCCATGCACAAGATTCAGCACGCCGTCAGGGAATCCGGCCTCATGGGCAAGCTCAATCGCACGAACCGTGGACATCGGATCGCGCTCTGAAGGCTTGAGCACAAAGGTATTACCGCACGCAACAGCCATAGGCCACATCCACAACGGCACCATCATCGGGAAATTAAACGGCGTAATCCCAACACACACACCAATCGGCAAACGATCAACAGACGAATCAATCCCAACACCCCCTTCATCCTCCGTCCGACAAAACGACGAAGACACCGCGATCTGTGGGAGCGACCGCCCCATCATCAAAATCGGAGCCCCACACGCATGTTCAATACAATCAATCCCACGCCGAACCGAACCAATCGCCTCGGCGGTGGTCTTGCCATGCTCCTGAACAATAATCTCAGCAAGCTCATCCACATGAGCCTCAAGAAGAGCCTTGTACTTAAACAACGGCTGGATCCGATCCCCGACCGGTGTATTGGCCCAACCCGGAAACGCCGCAGCAGCGGCCTGAACTGCCTTCTCCGCAGCCACCACATCGTCAAGCGGCACCGAAGAAATCGGCTCACCAGTCCCAGGGTTCAAATTGATCCGCTGAGTCGCACTGGACCCAACATGTTTTTGACCCGCAATAATGTGCGGCAAGACAGGGGCTTGGAAGTCGCTCATATTCTCAATATCCTTCTGGCATAAATCTCGTATCAGGCTCTTCTTCGCTACAGATCAGAATAGTACAGCTTGATTCGCAATCGAGATTATCGCAGGAATCGAAGCAAATTGCAAGTGGTCTAAGCATTCATATCCAATGGACGAAAAAAATGCCCGCACCAAAGACAGTGCGGGCAAAATCGAAATCCAAATTCAATCAACTCAATGCATCTTCAGGAGAACCCAAACACGATTATGGGCACCCAGCCATGGTATTTTGAACGAGTTGCGAAATATCAAAGAAGTCAAGGGCACCATCTCCATTCAAATCCGCACCCATGTCACCAGCAAGATAATGAGTGAGATACTGCATGATGTCCATCACATCAAGTGTCCCAAATGGAGCTGCAATATCGATTTCGGCACAAGGCGAAATATCAATAATCTGATCCATAAGACTTCCCGCCGAGCCTGACAAAGTCGCCGGCAACCGATTATTCATCCAGTTGACAGAAATCGTCAGCTCGCTTTTTGGATTGATCTGACCCAAACCAAAGTGAGCTTCAGCAGGCTCTTGACCACTCGTACTTGTCCCGGCAGTAATCACACGAGACTGCAACCAGCCATCAATACCACTTTCCTGAACTCGAACAATCGCTCCAAGAGCAAAGCGGTTCCCGGATTCCATGCGAGGGCGAACAACGAGCCAATTGTTGTTGAGTTCAGTCGTGTCATTTACAAGATAACGAATCAATGACTGCGAATCACACTCTCCATCAACATTCTGCAACATGGCAATCTGAACAGCATCAAGGTCGCCATCACGATCAAAGTCCGCAGAAATCAAACCCGATCCCAGGTGACTGTCAGCGAATCCAACCTCTGCACCAACCTCGCAGAATGTTACTGGTGCATCCGTTTCACATGTCCCCGGCTCAGTTCCATTGCTCAAAAAGAGAACGCTTTTATCCGATGCCCCGCACCCAGGCCCCATTGTTGCATTGGTAGCTGTGATATCCACCCATCCATCATTGTTATAATCCCCGAACGAACAGCCCCAGCCCCAGCCGCCGATCCCCAATTTGTTGTTTTGTGTGTCCCATGTACCTGTAGAAAACGCGACTTCTTCGACCATAAATGGTGATGTCTGCGTTGTTTCAAAGAGGGCATTATGAAGGCGTGATTGCCCAATAACAATATGGATATTGGTCACATAGACATCCATCATCCCATCTCTGTTGTAGTCTGCTATAGCCACACCCATATCAGAAGCTCCACCGAGCGCTCCGGGTAAAACTTCCATATCTGATTCAACCGCCTGGTCTACAAACATGGGCATCGGAGTCGATAGTTTTGGATCGACAGGATCGTTGACATTCCCGGTATTGATCCAAACATGATTGTCGTCGCCATCAATCGTAGCGAAAATATCAAGCAGGCCATCCTCGTTGAAATCGTGCATGATTGGCTGCCAGTGGCTCCCATACCGATGAGTCAACTCAGGTGTTGATTCGGACAGTTGGAACGACTCGGCAGCACGCTCAACAAACTTGCGAGTGCCGGGGGTATCACCCGGAACATTGATAAACAGTCGGCACCCAAGAACTGACTCTACATTCTCTGAGGCACCTTGCCACAACCCGACAAAAATCTCTGGATACCCGTCGCCGTTCAAATCACCAGCGGACAAGCCACCCAAATGACGGAGAATGGTATTGGCCCCGGTCGGAGGCGGATTGTCCTCAAACATGGTCTGTGTGGCGAGGTCGGTCTGGGCTGATACATCGGTAAATACGCCGACAGGCCCTTGCTGATAGAGCCGGGGTATTGCCCAACTTTTGTTCGGCGAGTTCTCGCCCAAAAGAAAAGCATCTCCCATCACAAACAAATCCAACAACCCATCACCATCGTAATCCAGCCAGAGTGCGGCCCTGGATCTCGGCTTAGAACTGCCTTCGATTCCAGTGACGCCAGCCAATTCACCGACTTCAGTGAACGGGGTAATCTGAAAATCTATGCCATCAGTGTTATACAGGTTGTTGCGGAACAAAAGGTTAGGGAAATTTACACCATCCCTGTTAGGAACAAAGATGTCAATATCACCATCATTATCGTAATCCGCGGCTGATACACCGGCAGTCATGCCTTGCGTGGCGCCGCCAAAGGGGGACATGTATGGACCTGTGAGAGCCGCCGGATCTTCAACAAATGTGAATCCCGGTTGTGCTACAGCAGGAAGAGACATGAGAGAGCCCGAAATGAGCGTCAATTTGGTCAAATTCGAAAGGGTCATACAAAATTCCTTTTTTTGATTTATTCTAAAAACAGACAGCCCGTAGAATCAATCTATTCTACTGCGACAAACCTGAATAACCAGTAAAATCAAGGCTTATACCAGATTCTTCACTTACCGGTCCTTTTTAGTGCCCATTCGATTCAAATTAGATTTTGACCACTGCTTCCTAGTTCAAACAAATTTCCCCAAATAAGTCATTCAGGGTGTGATTATCAGAACATTTGATGAAACGGACAAGCTTTCGTGAATCCTGAATCCGGCCTCAACACAATAATCTGTGGTGCTTATCGCACGACCCACGATTCATTTCCGGTGACCAGGGCTTGCAGATCGAGCTGACCGCTCTTTGCCTTGGATTCATCGAGTTGTTGGTAGAGCAGGTCGTTGTAAGCTGGCTTGGTTGGATCGGCGTGGAGGATGCCCATCGGCTCAGGGAACTCTGGGTAGGACATTTGGGCGTACATGTTGGCGAGAAATTTGTCGGTTTCGTCATGGACAATGAGATCGGCCTCAGAGGCCCCGTCGTTGCCGATGGTCACGATCTCTGGGCGACCATTGTTGAATCTGATGCCCTTCTGACGGTCGACCCCGAAGATCAACGGCTTGCCGTGCTCTACCTTGATGGTGCTGTCGAACATGGTTTCTTTTTGTGACGCGTAGAACCAAGCCTTGTGGTTATAGATATTGCAATCTTGGTAAACCTCAATAAACGCGGTTCCTGTATGGGCCATTCCGCGTTTGTAGATGGTGTCAAGACTCTTCATGTCCACATCGAGACAGCGGGCGATGAATGTGCATCCTGTAGCAACGGCGATCGCGATCGGGTTGATCGGGTAGTCGATTGATCCGGCCGGGGTTGTAGGTGTTATCTTGCCTGTTTCGCTTGTTGGGGAGTACTGGCCTTTGGTCAGGCCATAGATTTTGTTATTGAGGAGCATGATGGTGATATCCACATTGCGCCGCATGGTGTGGATGGTGTGATTGCCACCAATAGAAAGCAAATCGCCGTCCCCTGAAACAACGCAGACTTGCAGTTCAGGATTGGCGCACTTGACCCCGGTAGCGACTGCGAGAGCGCGACCATGGATCGAGTGCATGCCGTAGGTATCGACATAGTACGGGAATCGTGCGGCACAGCCGATTCCTGAAACAAATACAAAATTCTCTTTCTTGGTACCCATTCCAGGCAAGGCTTTGCGAACGGCTGCAAGTGCGGCGTAATCGCCGCAGCCGGGACACCATCGGACATCTTGATCCGTGGTAAAGTCCTTGGGGGTATAGACCGGCAGGCTCGTGTCTGTAGTTTCAATAGTGCTCATGATTCAACGACCTCTGTGATCTGTTCGACCAGTGTTCCAACCTTGAATGGCTGGCCTTTGACGATGTTGATTCCGATAGTCTCAATAAGATATTTGGACCGGATCAGCATGCTGAGTTGTCCGAGGTTGATCTCTGGGATGACGATTTTCTTGAACGACCGCAGGACTTCTTCGGTGTTTGATGGGAATGGATTGAGGTATTGGAGATGGGCCGAGCTGACCTTGTGTCCATTTGCACGGATTTGTTGAATGGCGGTGGTGATAGAGCCGTAGGTGCCGCCCCATCCCAGGACGAGTACATCGCCAGTTGGATCGCCGTCAACTTCGAGTAGGGGGATAGATTGCGCTACTCGTTCAATCTTCTCAGCTCGCAGCCGCACCATCATGTCATGGTTGTCTGGGTCGTAGGAGACATTGCCGGATTCTGCGTCTTTTTCTAAGCTCCCGATGCGGTGCTCCAGACCTGGGGTGCCGGGGATTGCCCATGGACGGGAGAGTGTTTCTGGGTCGCGGGCGTAGGGCATGAATCCGTCTTCGCCAACATCGGCTTCGGTTGGGTGGGTAATGTGAATCTCAGGAATGGAACTGACATCAGGAACCTTCCAAGGCTCGGCACCATTGGCAATGTAACCATCAGAAAGATAAATCACCGGAGTCATGTACTTGATCGCCAATCGCACGGCCTCGATCGCCATAGTAAAACAATCCGACGGACTCCGAGGAGCAAGCACAATAACCGGACTCTCGCAATGACGCCCATACATCGCTTGAAGAAGATCAGCCTGCTCGGTCTTGGTCGGAAGCCCCGTCGCCGGACCGGCCCGCTGGACATTGATAATGATCAAGGGGAGTTCGAGCATCAGCGCAAGGCCCATCGCTTCACCTTTGAGGGCAAGGCCTGGGCCAGAGGTTCCGGTGATTCCAATATCACCTGCAAAGCTTGCCCCGATGGCGGTACAAATTGCGGCGATTTCATCTTCGGATTGGATCGTTTTAATATTGAATCTTTTGAGGTGGGAGAGCCCGTGCATCACACTTGATGCCGGAGTGATCGGATAGCTCGCGTAGAGGATTGACTTGCTTGCTTTTTGGGATGCGGTGACGAGTCCAAGGACCGTCGCTTCGTTGCCGCTGATCTGGCGGTAGGTGCCCGGCTCTTGCTTGGCAGGAGGAACCCTATAGCGAGAGGGGAAGACCTCTGCGGTTTCGCCGAAGTAATACCCGGCTTGGAGGGCCTGGATGTTGATCTTGGCGATTTCTGGAAGACCTTTTTTCTCTGCGAATTTTTTAACCAAGTATTCTTTGGTTTGTTCAATCGGCCGCTCGTAGAGCCAGTAAACGATGCCCAGGGCAAACATGTTCCGGCAGCGGTTAATATCCTTGGCGCCCATCCCAGAATCGGCGAGCGATTCCTTCGTAAGGCGGGACATCGGGACTTTGACTAGATTGTACTTGTTGGCGATCTCTTCGTCTTCGAGTGGGTTGTAGCCATCGAGGTAGCCGCACTTGGCAAGGTTGCCCTTGGTGAACTCGTCTTCGTTGACGATGACGATCCCGCCGGGTTCGACATCGACCAGATTCACCTTGAGCCCGGCTGGGTTCATCGCGACCATTGCATTGACGCGGTCGCCGGGTGTATAGATGCTTTCACTTGAGAAATGGACTTGGAACCCGGAGACGCCGAAGGTGGTGCCTTTGGGGGCGCGGATCTCAGCGGGGAAATCGGGGAATGTTGCAAAGTCGTTTCCGAACAGCGCCGAGGTATCGGTGAACTGTCCGCCGGTGAGTTGCATGCCGTCTCCGGAGTCGCCGCAGAAGCGGATAACGACGGAGTCGAGTGTTGTGGACGGGGTATTGGTCGTTTGATCGGTTGGCATCAGGAGCCTCACCCTCTCGGGGTTTGATCTATGAAGACTGGCTCCGGCGGAGCCGAGACGAATGGACATTTTAGGCGTGGATGATGCTGAAATATACTGGTTGACCGGATTTGGAGATGTCAAAATGAATTCGAATTGAACAACTTTACAACTCTTTGTCGATGAGTGCCTAAGAACTCGCAATAGACATCACTGTCCTCTATAGTGTCGTCACAGAACTCAACTCCAACACCGAAAGAAATCTATGCGGATTGGAATACCAAAAGAAATTCACCCAGGCGAACGCCGGGTCGCAGGCACTCCCAAGACCGTTAAAAAACTCATCGAGATGGGCTTTGAAGTGGTTGTTGAAGAGGGAGCGGGCGTAGCCGCCGAGCATTACGACGACATGTATGCTCAGGCAGGAGCAAGCCTTACCGCTGATACCAAGGCGATTTGGGGCGACTCTGATATCGTGCTCAAAGTTCATTCGCCTCAGGTTCATCCGTCACTGGGTGTACACGAAGCGGATCTGATCAAAGAGGGCGGATGTCTCATCGGCTTCATTTGGCCTGCTCAAAATCAAGACATTCTTGACAAACTCAACGCTCGCAACGCCACCGTGCTGGCGATGGATTGCGTACCTCGGATTTCCCGGGCTCAGAAAGTCGATGCACTCAGCGCCATGGCCAATGCGGCCGGATACCGAGCAGTGATCGAAGCGGTCAATGTCTACCCACGCTTCCTCACCGGGCAAAGCACCGCCGCCGGCGGAATCAAACCCGCCAAAGTCCTTGTGATCGGTGCAGGAGTTGCAGGACTCGCAGCCATCGGAGCCGCCAAATCACTCGGCGCAATCGTCCGAGCATTCGATACCCGCCTCGAAGTCGGCGACCAAGTCCGCTCGATGGGTGCCGAGTTCCTCGAACTCGACTTCACAGAAGATGGCTCTGGCGATGGCGGCTATGCCAAAATCATGTCCAAAGAGTTTATTGATGCTGAGATGAAACTCTTCGCCCAGCAAGCGATGGAAGTCGATATCATCATCACCACCGCCCTCATCCCCGGCAAACCCGCCCCACTGCTCATCACCGCAGGCATGGTCGAATCCATGCGTGAAGGCGGCGTGATCGTCGATCTCGCTGCCCAGCAAGGCGGCAACTGTGCCCTGACCAAAGCAGACGAACTTGTGATCCATAAAGGCGTGCGGATCGTTGGATACACCGATCTTCCAAGCCGAATGGCGATCCAGACAAGCTGGTTGTATGCCTCAACGCTCGTCAACATGCTCGACGAAATGGGAGGCGACGAAAACTTTGCGATTGATCTCGAAAACGACATCGTCCGAGGCGCACTCGTCTGCCATGCCGGCAAAACCACCTGGCCTGCCCCTCAACAACAACATGCCAAAGCACCAGTCGCATCACCAGACCAACCAAGCTTGGACACAGCCACTCCAGCAGTGCCGAGCGCCAAAGAGAAATCCAAACTCGGCGGTATCGCAGCGATGATCATCATTACCATCGCGCTGTTGGCACTGGGCCGAGTTGCTCCCAGCGAGTTCCTGAGTCACTTCACCGTGTTCGTGCTTGCATGCTTCGTTGGCTGGCAGGTTGTTTGGAATGTCACCCCCGCCCTGCATACCCCATTGATGAGCGTCACCAACGCCATCAGCGGGATCATCCTCATCGGCGGCATGCTCCATCTTGGAACTCAAGCCGGTGCTGATACACCAACAGATACACTCGCACTCATTCTCGGTACCGCTGCCGTGTTCCTCGCAGCCATCAATATCTCAGGCGGGTTCCTTGTGACACGCAGAATGCTCTCGATGTTCCACAGATAACTGTTTCAAGAGTTCCCTATTCCATTTCACATCCAAACCACACAGGTCCACGATGACAACCAATATTGCACCAACGCCAGACATCCTCGTCGCCGCGACAGCCAACGCCTCATCTATGACTGGCGTAGCCACAGTCGCCTACATCATCGCCGCGGCGTTGTTCATCATGAGCCTTTCCGGGCTCGGACACCCAAAGACCTCCCGAAAGGGAAACGCCTACGGGATCGCCGGCATGCTCATTGCCCTGATCGCCACCGCATTGTTGCTGACCATCACAGGGTTCATGATCTTCCTGGCCGCCATGATCCCCGCAGCCGTCATCGGAGCGGTGCTTGCATCAAGAGTCAAAATGACCGATATGCCTCAACTCGTCGCGATGCTTCACAGCTTCGTCGGCGCGGCCGCCGTTTTGGTCGGATTTGCAACCCTTCGGGATCACTCGCCACTCACCGGCAGTGCCCTGGTCATCCACAATATCGAAATCTACATCGGTGTCTGCATCGGCTCGATCACCTTCACAGGCTCGATCATCGCCTATGCCAAACTCGACGGCAAAATCGGCGGTAAACCCCTCATCCTCCCCGCCAGACACCTCCTCAACATCATTGTCCTCCTCCTCACCGTGGTCCTCGGATACATGTTCGCCCAAGCCGTCGGCGGCGGCGACATGACCAAATCCATGTGGCTCCTGGGCATCGCGACCGCCATCACCGGACTCTTCGGGATTCACATGGTCATGGCCATCGGCGGTGCCGACATGCCCGTGGTGGTTTCCATGCTCAACAGCTATTCCGGCTGGGCAGCAGCGGCCGCCGGATTCATGCTCTCAAACGACCTCCTCATCATCACCGGCGCCCTTGTTGGCTCAAGCGGCGCAATCCTGAGCTACATCATGTGCAAAAGCATGAACCGCTCATTCTTCAGCGTCATCATGGGCGGCTTCGGAGCCGCCGAAGGCACCACTGTTGCTATCGAAGGTGAACATACAGAGATCAATGTTGACGGAACGGTCGATCTGATCCGCAACGCCAAGAGCATCGTCATCGTCCCCGGCTACGGAATGGCCGTCGCCCAAGCCCAGCACACCTTATCTGAAATCACCAAAGAACTCGAAGCCGCGGGCACCAAAATCCACTTTGCGATTCACCCAATCGCAGGCCGGCTCCCCGGACACATGAATGTCCTACTCGCCGAAGCCAATATTTCCTATGACATCGTTCTTGAAATGGACGAAATCAACGACGACTTCCCAGAGACTGATCTCGTGCTCGTCATCGGTGCCAACGACATCGTCAACCCAAGCGCACTCGATGACCCAGGCAGCCCAATCGCAGGCATGCCGGTCCTCGAAGTCTGGAAAGCCAAAGATGTCATCGTCATGAAACGATCCATGGCCAGCGGCTACGCCGGGATCGGCAACCCGCTCTTCGTCAAAGAAAACACCAAGATGCTCTTCGGCGATGCCAAAAAGAATGTCGATGCAATCCTGACCGCATACCGCACAAGCTAAAGAACATTCGCCCATAAGCCAGTCCCCATGATTGGCTTTCTGCCCTAGACCCATAGACCTAGATAGATAGACCAAGACAGGTTCCTGGCGATCATTATGTGGCGAGGTCGCGCCTGCCGGCTCGGAGTTCTCTCCTTCGGGTCAAACACCTTCCGCTCTCGGTCCCGAAGGAGGATAAGAATCCTCCATCGGGGCACCCATCAGAGCCATCAGGCACGGCCTAGAAATGAACTGCCCCAAGATATCCTTCCCGTATCCACAATCAAGAACTCGGCCCTCCCGGATCACAACTCGAATACGCCATGACACCAAAAAAGCCCGCCGCAATCTCAAACGATTACGGCGGGCTTATCATTTTTTCAGTACGCTCAACTATTCGGCAAGATCGGCTTGGCGAACTTACTCCGCCATATCGTCATCGGCAACATACCAACACCCATCAACACGATCTGACTAAGCACAAACAAGGTCAGCCAGAAGACCGTCGAGCTTGTGAAGCCGTAGGCATGCAGTCCGACACCAAGCATATTGGTGCCAAACCATGACCATGCCGTGACGATGTTGCCAAAGATTGCCAGAACCACGAGACCACGATCTCGAATCATCCCGCCCCAACGAGCATGAAGAATGAGCAAGTTCCAAAGCACAATCAACGCCGCTCCGTTTTCCTTGGCATCCCAGCCCCAGAAGCGGCCCCAGGACTGATCCGCCCAGATACCGCCCAGAACTGTTCCAGCAAAGCTGGTCACCGTCGCAAAGCAGATTACGCCATAGGTCATCTTGACCATTGACTTTCCAAGTTCCCGATCCAGCATCTTTGTAAAGACCCCGAGAAGCACATACGCAATCCCAAGGAATCCGGCAAAGAAAGTGCCGGAATATCCGATGGTCACAACAACAACATGCGTCGTCAACCAGAAGTTAGAATCAAGCACCGCCTGCATCATCTCCATGGTGTCGCCGGAACTACCCAGGTTATGAGCAACAACCAGCGTACCGAATCCGATGACTGACGCCATGATTCCGCCAAGACCGAGCTTCATTTGCCGATCAATAATGAGCCCAATGATTACGCAACCCCATCCGGTAAATACCGCGGATGAATAGAGGTTTGTGATCGGAGGCCGACCCTGCAAATATACCCGGCTGACGAGGCCGATCGTCTGAACGATAAGGGCTACCACGAGGAGCGATGTCATCGAGTTGAATAAAGATTTTGACCATTCTTTCTTGGTAAGCTGGCTCGAAAGCATTCCAAAGCACCCGAAAAGAAACGCGATCAAGAACAAAGTTGACGCAATGATAAATGGTTGAACCTGATTAAAGATCACCTCATATCGAGATTTCCTCGCCTCATACGGAAGTTTTCTCTCTATAAGCCCAGCGAATTTTCCCAAGCTTGTATTGAACGACAATCGTCCAGCTTCGTACTCTTCCTCAGTAGCGCCCTCAAGATTGGCCGCTCGGTAATCCTGCAATATTGTCAACAATGCCATCGCATCGGGATCGTTGGGGCTTTCATTGAGCACCGTCACAAACGAACGCCATTCCTCAGCACCAGATGTCAAAGGCGGCACCAAATACGGATTCAGCAACTGCGAAAGTTCACTAAACAAAGACATCCGCTGATTGAGTACTAAAATTGCTCTCTGGAATGGATCGCGAGACTTGGCCTTGGTCTCAAAGGCAAGTCCCGCCTGCCGATTGATCTCATTGCCCGCAATTCGCAATTCCTCAAACGAGAACCGTGTTCGTTTTTCCTTATCAAGCCCGATCATTGCCAGCACATCTGGATGATCAATCCGAAACACTCGCCGCTGAACCGATGCCTCAGGATCGGTTATCAGTTCGATATACCATTCAATCGCAGAAACAGTCCCTTCATCGGTCTGGATGCTCTGGCGTCCACTCATTTTCATCAGACTATTCCGAGCAACCGTATCGAGCGGCTTGGTCCGACCACTGGCCGAAACCGGGAGTTGCCTGAACCTTTCAAGATCAAACGCACTCTCGATCCGTTCAGGACGAACCACCCTCTGCCCTGCATAAAGCACTGCCAGAACAAGAACAATCCAAGGCAGTATCTGTTGTATTTTATTCATCATGATCGTCTCCCAATCGCCGGAACGAGCCTAATCCCAAAGTGAATAAGCATGCCAAGAGTAACCATGGTGCTGGACAGGTAAGGAATGAGCCAGCCAGGATTCTTCACTACTTGCAGAACCGTACCAGCATCTCCCTGTAAAAACGAGGCCTGATAGAATGTCTCGCCCGCATGACGGAGCGGATGGTTCATATAAATCAATACTTCCCGATCAACATTCCGCGTAGTGTCCACCAGCCGCACATCGCTCGAATAGTTCCGAGCCATTTGCGTCCCGACGAACAAGTCATGCTTGAAATCAATCAGATGAAGCGAATACGGCTTGTAGGTCCGGGCAAATCGAATCGAAACCAAATATGTTCGGCCATCAACCTCAACTTTCTGAGGCTGATTTATATACACCGAAAGAAGATACGAACCAAGGCGAGTCTCGCCATCAAAGAATGTCACATAAGCAGATGGCGCATCAACCGTCGAACCATCAACGCCATTGGCGCGTGGCAAGGGCATCGCTGCAAGTTCACTCGCAATCCCAGAATCCGCAATCCCCTTGCGTGATTCCGGTGCATCCTTAGGCCCAAGCATTTGAGAGTTGGCCATCCATTCAGTCATTTCTATTCTGAACGGGAAAAGTGAGTTTGAAATGCTCTTACCGGTTTCGAGGAATCTTTCCGGAATGACCACAACCAAATCATCGACAGGATCAGACGGGTCAACAATCACAAACTCTGTAGATCGGATGTCCTCAACAAAGTTCACGGTCTCGCCCTCTCGGATCGTCATATTTCCTTCTTCGGCCGCAAACCCGGTGACAAACTCGCCAACCAAGAGCAAAATGACTCCAAGGTGAGTGAGAATAATCCCAATCCTCTTCTTCCGAAACTTAAACCGAACGGCATGGGCGGCAATCAGATTTACAAACATCGCCACACCAAGGGTGAGCCCGCCCGGGAACCAAATCGCTCCCGGAATCGTGGCCACATCTTTGGGAACAAAAATCTGCAACTCAATAGTCACCACAAGGGATCGAAAATATTGATCCACAACCGTCCAAATCCCAGCATGAACCTGCGCCAAAGTCCCAGCAAAGATCAAAAATATCGAGAGCGCGAAGATTACAACCGTTAACTGCAAAGAAGCCAATGGCTTGAGAAGTTTTCGAATCTTCATCATGGCGAACTCGTCCTTTCTACACCTTCAGCATTGATAAATGCCTCAAATCGTTCCAGTTCAGCTTCGACAGCCGACGCAGAACCAGTCAGCTTAAAGAATAAGGTTTGCCCGCCAATCGGAACAATCCCCGCAGCCATCCGCTCGCCACCATCCAAAGCTACCAAATCTACAAGTACGGCATCGCCGCCTAAATTCTTGAGCGGCTGCTCGTCCAATGATTGAACCAAATCCAGCCCCAACTGACTCCGCCAGCGATTGATGTTGCCCAGCATCCCTCCACCATCGCCCACCAAAGAAGTGACAGTAATTCGTCCTCCGCTCTCAGAGAGATAGGCCGCCATCAAAATATCAGACGCATTCTCTTCCGCTGTCCATTCAGCCGGTGGCATCCAACCCGATGTTGTAATAGACACCGGCTCATCATCGGCAGGCTCTACAGGGGCCGAAGCACTTTCATGAGCATGGTCCTGTGACCCGTCATGTGACCCGTCATGCGCCCCGTCACTATGGTCATGAATATGGAATGTTGACGAGAACGCAATCAACTCATCTTTGATCTGGCCAACAAGATCGGCAGGCCCCGTAGCCTTCACAAACCATGTCAGCCCGTCACCAACATTAATACTTGAACCAATCAGCCGCTCACTCGTCCCGTCGATATCAGCAACAATGACATCAACGCCTTCGATACGCTCGATGTGGCCCTCAAGCTCTTGCTCAACGATCGGATCAAGTCCGACCTGACCACGCCACCGATTCACATTGGCCAACAGCCCACCAACATCACCAGGAAACGCGCTGACCGCAATCTCCTGTCCGTTGCTTGCGAGGTAAGTGTTTTTTCGCATTGAATTGGTGGTTTCAACCTCCCGCCAAGTATCTGGGGCTGTCCAGATGACATGTGGAGTAGCGGCCTGGGGCTGCTGCACAGGAGCTGCCGTGGCAGGTGTACTATCGGGGCTTCTTGCCACCCGATAGGAATGAATTTCTTCTTTCTGGCACCCAGTAATCCCAACTACAATACACCCGGTCAGCACGCAACCAAGTATGAAAGGAGCCGAGCCGATTCCGCCTATTCGTTGTCGCTTCATCAAAAAAGCCTTCCTGTTTCAGCACTCAAAGAAATCAAAAACTGATCCCTAAAAACCGAGTCCCATTCTATATGAACACGCGTCACCGTTCTCATAAGTCGCCAAACAATCGACAGACAGTGGCAGTTTTTCAACAGTAATTTGAGTACGCAACCAAACCGGACTACAAAATATTTGCCCACACAATCTCATGAATAAACAACTCGTTCCGAAGCAAGAACGCACCGCCCCACGACCCACACACAGCCTTCTATAGCGACCCGAATCTACACATCCAGCAGTAATCGGCGAATCGTCTCCGGCGTCTCTCCCTGTCCCGTGCGAGCACTCAGCAAAGCTGTGTGCCCCATCGCAAGAACAGAAACATGGTCTACCGGCGCAACAGCAATCTCAACCCCAGAACAAAGCTGGATCAACTGCTCCGCTAGCCGAACCGATGACGGATCAATCGTGTCTTCAACATCTGTATTAAAGGAGTCAATCTCAACGCCAGTAATATCAAACCTGCGGAAGCCACCCTCGCCGACCCGAATCTCTCCTTCGCAGCCAAAGATACTCATCATCAATCCAGACCGTCCCACCTGATCCGAAGCCTGCACCATCACCCCTCGCCCATCACCCATCCGCATATGTGCCGCCATGATCCCATGCAGCCCCGTCAAAGACTGGCCAGGAAGCTGATGCAACCCGCTCACAACCGCAGTCCCCTGATACGACGCATCAATCACCTCAGGCACGCCAATCAGAGTACAGACCAAATCCATCGCTTCAAAAACCCGCGCCCCGAGCGAGCCATACACAGCCGGAGCCGCGATGGACATACTCAACGACCGGATCACTCCAAAAGTCTCCAGCGAACTCATCAACTCCACAACCAACCGCGTCCGCCGAACCAAAGGCACCATTCTAATAAACTCTCCAAAGGCCCCGGTCTGCAACGCCTCTGCCCAACTCGTCCCAGAAATTGCCATCGCCTCTCCAGGGATCGGCTCAAGAGTCGCCACCATCACATCCCGGCTGTGCGCCTGCTGCAACGCCCCCAAA
>JAESRA010000149.1 GCA_016764895.1 Phycisphaerales bacterium
AGAGCCAACACCCCCATCGCCCCCTTGCTGCACCCATACACCCCCAACCCATCAAACGGATCCACCTGAGCCATCGACGACACATTCACAATCACCCCCGACCCCCGCTCACCCATCCCTCCAACAACCCGCCGCGCCAAATCCACAGGCCCAACAGCATTCACCGCAAACAACCCCTCCATCTGTTCCGCCGTCATCTCCCCCATCTTACAAAACTCCACCACCCCCGCATTATTCACCAGCACATCCACCCGTCCAAACCGCTCCATCGCCAAATCAACAATCCGCTCCCGATCAGCATCAACCCCAACATCCCCACCAACAGCAATCCATTCAGAATCAAGCCCCTTGCCAACCCGCTCCAACTTCTCAACCGTCCTCCCAACAAGCACACACCGATACCCAAGCCCGCTCAACTGAATCGCCACCTGTTCTCCAACCCCAGACCCAGCCCCAGTCACCATCGCCACTTTATTTTCACTCATACCAACCTCCTACCAAGAATACCAAAACGCGAGGGTGCCCCGGCTTGACCGTCTCACTTTGGGGGGTGACAAACCGTGTCTTCCAACAACCCACCACACTAGGCCGTGTCTGACGGCTCTTTCCCCGGTGGCCCGGCTCGCCGAGCCGGATTCTTCATCTTCCTCTTTCTTCCCCCTTTCCCCCTCTTCTCTGTGCCCCTCTGTGCTCTCTGTGTTAAAAATCTTCTCTTCAACTTCCCCACATCCTACTACCCATCGCCACTCCCCCCGACCTACCCTACCCCCATGTTCCCAGAAATCGAACGCACACTCTTCACCAAAGACCAAATCGCTGCCAGAGTCAAAGAACTCGCCCAGGAAATCGTGCGCGATCTCGAAACAGACCTGGCCAAAGACGACCACTCCCTCCAAGACGAAAACCGCGTCATCATCATCCCCATCATGACCGGCGCCATGATCTTCGTCGCCGACCTCATCCGAGAACTCCCCGTCAAACTCTCCCTAGGCCTCACCTCAGTCCGCTCATACCCAGGCGCATCCATCTCCTCAAAGGGAGCCCACCTCGAATCAGACCTCCCCGACAACCTCACAGGCAAACACATCGTCGTCCTCGACGACATCCTCGACTCAGGACAAACCCTCGCCCTGGTCAAAGCCATCATCCTCAAACAAAACCCCGCCTCCCTCCGCCTCGGAGTCATGCTCGACAAACAAACCCCCCGAACCATCGATGTCAAATGCGACTATGTCGGCTTCCAAATCCCCGACGAATTCGTCGTCGGCTACGGCCTCGACTACGACGGATACTACCGAAACCACCCCGAAATCGTCATCCTCAACCAAAACGCCATCCCAAAACGATAACACAACCCAACTCCAATACAAAAAAACACCCGCCCAATACCTGAGCGGGTGTCGTCATATATTCACATTGATCACCGCCGTCGACGCCCCACAACCAACCCACCAAGCCCAACAAGAGCCAAAGCAGATGGAGCAGGAACCACCGATATCTGAACACTACCAAACGCCACATCAGAAATGAGCGTCGTGCTATTCGTATTCGAATCAAAGATTCCCAAGAACTCCGGCGGACTAAACGGATCAGTTGTCACCGTCCACTCGATCACACCATATTGAAAGGCCGCCAATTCGACTGTAAAGGTGACCACATGAACCGCACCCGCACCCAACTCCGATTCGGGTGCAGGCGGAAAATTAGGTAGTATGGTAAACTGGCCAAACACAAACCCACGATAATTCCCGTCGCCAAGATGCCCCCGATCGTTGTCACCAGGCTGTGCCCATAGAACCGCTTCCCCATCCATATCTTGAACGATCCCACCGCCACCTACAGCAGCCAACGCAAACCCACCACCAGCAATATGCGTACCAAAATCCGCCGATGCAAACACCGAAAGTGTCAACACACTCGAAACGGTAGTATCAATCACCGTTTGAGACGCCACAATATTCAGTGACCCCGTCTGCCCCGCCGCTGCCGATACACACCCAGCCACCGCGCACAACAATACATGCTTCATAATCTCTTCCTCTCAGTTCGAGTTCTCTCTACTCAATCACCATAAATACAACAACCCAGGCGGCCCCAGGCACCCCCCATCCTACCACATCCCCAACCCCACCACAATCCCAAAACCCAAAAAAAACATCCGCCCGGCGAACCGGGCGGATGCTATTTGCTTTATGCAGTGAGTCGCAAGCAACTCATGTCATAATCGCAGCGATTAGCGGCGACGACGACCAGCAACCAAGCCACCAAGACCGAGAAGGGCCATAGCGGATGGAGCAGGAACAACAGTGACAGCACCGGTGCTGCCGAAGGTTGCTGAGAATACATCGGTCAATGAGCCATCGCCAGCATCAAAGATGTTCAAGATAACGCCGCCACCAACTGGTGCGATAGCGGTTGACCAGTCGATCACGCCGGATGAACCAGCGATGATCTGAACGGTGAATGTAACGAGAAGTGTTTCGCCAGCGCTGAAGTCAGACTCAGGGGCTGGTGGAAAGAATGGAGGTGCAATCAACTGGCCGAAGACGATGCCGGTGTAGTTGCCGTCACCACCATCACCAATGTCGTTCTCGCCGATGCCGCCCCAAGCTTCAGCCGTGCCGTCCATAGCGCCGATGACGCCAGCACCGCCAGCTGCTGAAAGCGAGAAACCGCCGCCTGCAACGTGAGTACCGAAGTCAGCCGAACCGTATACGGAAAGGGTGATCATGCTGGTGGTATTGGAGTTAACCAATGTCTGTGATGCAACGATGTTCAAAGTTACATTCTGTGCGGCTGCGGCGGAAGCAATTCCGGCGATAGCTGCGATCGCGATAGTGTTCTTCATTTCAAATCTCCTCATCTGGAAACAGTTTGTGGATTTCTAACAGAAATACCTATTGTTTGGAAACGAACGACTCGTTCCTGACCCGCTACAACAATAATCCAATTTCGCCGCACATGCAAGGGGAATATCCAATCAAGATCATCAATTTTCAAAGATTAACCCCAAACACCCCTATCAAAACCCGCACACTTGCGACAAAACCCCTCTCAAACTCCAATTTCAACACCACCATTTCTACCGCCAATTCACAATTTATTTGGATTTGCCTCCAAAATAACCCCGCCCCACCTCAACCCCGCCGCCCCCACCACTCAATAGTAAACCCACAGCCGTGCCGCTCATCACTCCCATGCTCCTCGCACCGTCCAATAACCCAATCCCGAGGCTCCAATTCATCAAAATACACATCCCCCTCCACCTCACAATGCACCCGCGTCCGCACCACCACATCCGCAACCCCAATCGCCTGACGATAAATCTCCCCGCCACCGGCCACCCACACCATCCCCGTCCCAAACCCCAAATCAGCCTCCCGCCCAATCTCCACCGCTTCTTCAAGCGAACGGGCCACAACAACCCCCCACCCATCTCCATCAACCCCACCCTCTATAGACATCGACGACGACACCACCACATTGAGCCGCCCTCCCAGCCCTCCAGGCATCCCCAGCGTCTCAAAAGTCTTCCGTCCCATAATCACCGCATGCCCCTTCGTAGATCGCATAAAATGCCTCAAATCATCAGGCAGCCGCCAAGGCAGATCCCCATCACGCCCAATAACCCCATTCTCACTACACGCGACAATCAACCCGATCTTCACATCCCCAGAATCTGCTTCATTATTCATGCCCCATCCTACCCCCAGTCTTCCTCCCTCTCCCATTTGGGGGTTGGGGG
>JAESRA010000150.1 GCA_016764895.1 Phycisphaerales bacterium
CCCAAATAGCAAACGCCCTCAACCAAATCTCAAAACAACACAAACAACTCGGCATCGACGCTGTCATCCTCACAAGAGGCGGCGGCTCCCTCGAAGACCTCTGGGCATTCAACGAACCCATCGTCGCCAAAGCAATCCACAACTGCCCAGTCCCAATAGTCGCCGCCATCGGCCACGAAACCGACACCACCATCGCAGAACTCGTCGCCGATGAGCGCGCCGCAACACCAACACAAGCCGCCATGAAACTCGTCCCCGACCGCGCCGCCCTACGCGAACAACTCGACTCCCTCTTACGCCGAGTCACCCGCCAGCTCACAACAACCCTCACCCACCACACCATCCACCTCACCCGCCTAGCAAGCACAGGCCCCCTCGCCAACCCCGCCCGCCTCATCGAACCCTCAGCAACCAAACTCCCAACCCTCATCCACCGCCTCTCCAGCGCGATCACCCACAAAAACTCCAACGCCTCAAGAACCCTCGATGCCCTGACACTCCGCCTGGCCAAACACCAACCCGCCGCCGTCCACGCAACCCGAAAAGAACACATCGCAGGCCTCACCAAACAACTCCACACCGCCATCCACACCCAACTCAAAACCATCTCCACCCAACTCAACTCAACCAACCGCCAACTCCAAACCATCGCCCCAAGACAAGTCCTCGCCCGAGGCTACTCCATCACCACAACCGCCGACGGCTCCCTCATCCGCTCAACCAAAGACCTCAAACCAAACGACCAAATAACCACCCACCTCAAAGACGGCACCGTCACTTCCACAGTTGATGGCAAAGCCAAATCGAAACAATCCAAACCAAAGCAATCCGGCCCCCAACCATCCCTGTTCAACAAGGACTAACCCATGCCAAAAGAAACACAACCCGACCAACCCCGTTATGAGGACCTCGTCTCCCAAATCGAAGCCCTCGTAGACAACATCGAATCAGGCGACCTAGGCCTCGAAGAATCCATCAAAGGCTACGAACAAGGCACCAAACTCATCAAACAAGCCAGAACCATCCTCGATCAAGCCCAACAACGCGTCGAAGCCATCGACCTCAATCAATCCCAAGAATCCAGCGATTGACCCCTCCGAGCCGATGAAAGAAATCCATGCCCGACGCCCTCATCATGATCCTACCAAAGCTCATCACCCTCGGGTTCATCATGGCCTTCGGCGCCTCCATCGGCTCACTCGTCAATGTCCTCGTCTACCGCCTCCCCCTAGGCCTCGATGTCGTCAGCCCCACCTCCCGCTGCCCAAAGTGCAACACCAAACTCACCTGGCGCGAAAACATCCCCATCTTCGGCTGGCTCATCCTCGCCGGCAAATGCCGCTTCTGCAAATGTAAAATCTCCGCAGAATACCCCATCGTCGAAACCTTCGTCGCCATCATCTTCGGGCTCATCTACGCCCTCTGGTACATGGTCGAGCCCGGCGACACCCTCCTAGGCCTCCCCATCGGAGACATCGCACCAGAATGGGCCGCCAACGGCATTCTCCTCACCTGGCCAACCCTCGTCATCCTCTTCGTCCTCATGGGCTCACTCGTCGCCATGACCATCATCGATGCCCGCACCTTCACCATCCCCCTGGTCCTCACCTGGGTCCCCGCCCTCGTCGCCCTCTTCTTCCACACCGGCCACGCCATCTGGTTCCAAACCTCCAAAGGCCCCCTCACCCCCGTCATCGACGGCTACTGGAACTTCGCCGGTTCATACAGCCGATGGTTCACCGCGCCGGGCTACATCTGGACCATCCCTACCCCAAGTTTCAACGGCTGGCGATTCATCGGCATCATCCTCGGCGCATCCCTAGGCCTCATCATCGCAAACCTCCTCCTCAAATACAAAATCCTCACCCGTTCCTTCGCAGACTACGACCAATGGCTCGAAAAACACAATAAATCACTCGCCGCGTCGATGGAAGAAACAGATCAAGCTCCCGACCAAGCCCCCGACCACTCCGCCGCCCATGAATGGATCATGTACCCTTACGCCCGCCGAGAAATGATCCGCGAACTCGCCTTCCTCGCCCCAGTAGCCCTCCTCGCCTTCTTCGGCGGCTGGCTCTCCGTCACCCTCGTCACCACCATCGCAGGCGATTGGACCTTCAATCCAACCACCGGCACCATGGTCCCCCCAACCCAAGCCCCCCTCTGGCTCGTCGTCATGACAGGCGTTCTCGCCGGCTATCTCATCGGTGGGGGGGTCGTCTGGGCCGTCCGCATCCTCGGCTCCCTCCTCTTCAACAAAGAAGCCATGGGCCTCGGAGATGTCCACATGATGGCCGCCGTCGGCGCCTGCATGGGATGGATCGATTCCACCCTCGCCTTCTTCATCGCAGCCTTTGTCGCCCTCACCATCGCTGGCGTTGGAGCCCTCGCCAAAGGCAAAATCTCCAGAGCCATGCCCTATGGCCCATCCCTCGCCATCGCCACCGTCATGGTCCTCTTCGGTAAACCAATCATCGAATGGGGCCTCGGCAAAATCATGGGTATGGACCACCCCTTCAACCTGCCATAACACCCAACCAATCTCTTCAAACAGCCTGCAAACAGTCCGCTAACCGTATACAGTGTGTGAGACAACCAACACACAGAAAACAACACATACCCAATACCCACGGAGGCCAATCAATGATCCGATCAATCAACAAGAAGCTGGGACTCACCCTACTCTCCGCCGTCATCCTCACCGGATTCACAGGCTGTAAAACAGTCTCACAACGCGACTACGACGCCGCCATCGAAGAAAACACCACCCTCCGCGACCGCATCGCCGCCCTCCAATCCTCATCCGATCAAGCCGGCCAAGCCAACCAATCCTACATCGATCAGAACGGCCAACTCCGCTCCGAAAACCAGCGACTGAGCGATGAACTCGCCAATGCCCGCGCCAACCCAGCCACAGGCTTCGAAGGCATCGATGGCGTAGACATCGGCCGCCGCTCAGGAGGAGAAATCGTCGTCGGAGTCGAAGCCGATGTCCTCTTCAACTCAGGCTCCGCAGAACTCCGCAAAGCCGCCAAAACCACCCTCGACCGCGTCGCAAGCGTCCTCAAATCAAACTACGCCGGCAACCAGGTCCGCATCGAAGGCTACACAGACTCCGATAAACTCGTCAAAACCAAGGCCAAATGGCAAACCAACGAAAACCTCTCCGCCGCCCGCGCGTTGGCCGTCGAGTACTATTTGGTAGGCAAAGGTGTCGATAACGACCAAACCTATTCCGCCGCCTTTGGCCCTTCACACGCCAAAGCCACCAAGAAAGACTCCCGCCGCGTCGAAATCGTCATCCTCGGCAACTAAATGCCTCCCCCTCTGGTAGGACGGGCTTCTAGCCCGTCTCTTCAAACCTGAAGAATCAAATACTTTGCAGGCATACAAACCGGGAATGATTGCAATCAACGGGATACAATCCCGCCGCTTCGGGCTATTGGCGCAGTTGGCTAGCGCACCAGTATGACACACTGGGGGTCACAGGTTCGAGTCCTGTATAGCCCATTCAAAACACGGCCTCGCAGACGCGGGGCCGTTGTTCTTCCGAGTGAATCATCCGATTCTCACGGCCGAACGACATCAAAATACGCCACCTTAGCTCAGTTGATAGAGCAGCTGATTTGTAATCTGCAGGTCCTCGGTTTGAGTCCGAGAGGTGGCTTTGGGGTATTCAAACGAATACCCTAAACATTCGATACACGGGCGTGTATCCAAGCGGCCAAAGGGCGGGGATTGTAAATCCTCTTGCATTAGCATTCGGTGGTTCGAATCCACCCGCGCCCACTTCCTCCAAACAGCCCCCCCAGTACCGGGGGGCGGGGGGTTTTTAATGCGCAATTGCCGCCCTTCTCATTCCATCGGATTATCGACCTTTCCTTGATCGGCTCCCGGATTCAGCCGATCCTCTCATTTGAAGACATCCAGTTTCTTCTCGTATCCGGAGGTTCCAATGCCGGCATGGCCGTTCAAAGCAGACCGATCAACGCGCGTTCCAAGCGTCGCATCCATCTCATCATGGATGCTTCTTGTCATCGCCGTTATCGCATTGTTTGTTGGTTCATTCAGTTGGTACACGCTTTCGCAGATCCGCAATGAATCAAAAACTCAGCAGATCACCGCCCTGACAAAGAACATCGAACTCATCGCATCTCAAACAGAACTTGCTCTCCAAGACAACGATCTCCCAAGAATCCGTCGCCTGCTCCTCGATGCACAAATCACCGGCCTCTACCACAATCTCACAATCCAATACGCAAACGACCAAATCCTCGTCTCCACAGATCTAGGCCAAGTCTACCGCGATGCTCTTCCGACCTCATGGGGCAAAGCCGCCACTCCGTTTGAACGGAAATCCCGCTTCGATCCAACGATCAATCAACTCACTCTCTACGAACCACTTCAAATCTCTCAAAACGAACACGCCATCATCATCGCCGAATCCATGCCAATCTCACAGCTTGGTTTGCTCTGGCGATTCGAACTCGCCTCCATGATCACCGGATTCTGTGGCCTCATCCTCGGACTCCTCGCATGGTTCCAAATACGCCAAAGATCCGCACCCCTACTCGCAATCCGAAGCGCACTCTTCCAATACGCCCAAGGCACCACCTCCACACAATCACTCCTCGTCAGCTCAAACCTAGGCCCAGAAGCAAAAACATTTAACAATCTCCTCCAAGAACGAGACACACTCACCTCACGCATCGCCCTCATGGATTGCGAGCACGCCATCACCAGCGTCTCGGCCGACTCATTCGGACTCTCCAGCGTCTGCGCATCACTCTCCCAAGGCATGATCGTTCTTGACACAAATCTCAATATCCAGTTCATCAACGGGTCCGCATCCGCCTATCTCAACGCAGACTCTTCAACATCGGTAGGAAAAGCATTCTCCGCAATCGATCCCGATTCCATCTTGATCCCATCGGCGACGCGTATCCTGAACCCCGACGCACCTCGCCGCCAAGTCTTCGACATCGAGCTCGATCACTGCGCAACCTTCCTCCGCGTCACCTGCAGCCGAATCGTGCGCGACCAAGATACGCTCTGCCTCATATTTCTCGAAGACATCACCCAGCAACGCCACGCAGATGATTCGTTAAACTCATTTATCGCCCAGACAACACACGAACTCCGCACCCCGCTCACCAACATACGCCTCTTCGCAGAAGAAGCCATCGACGCAGGCACCGACGACGAAGAGTTCCGTTCCAACGCCTTCAACATGATCAACTCAGAATCCCGCCGTCTCGAACGCCTCGTCTCAGACATGCTCAGCGTCTCAGAACTCGAAGCCGGCTCCATGCAAATCCGAAGGGACACCGTCCGTCCCGAAGCCATGTTCGAAGAACTCCAACGCGATTACGCCCCCCAAGCCGACGCCAAAGGCATCAAACTCGCATTCGAATTGCCACCCAAGTTCCCTTCCATAGACGCCGACCGCGACCGTCTCGGCCAAGCCATCCATAACCTCATCGGAAACGCGCTCAAATACACACCATCAAAAGGCACCATCACCGTCACCGTAGAGTTCGACCCCGCCGACGCCATGACCGTCCGCGTCGAGGATACCGGGATCGGAATCTCCCACGAAGACCAATCCAGAATCTTCGAGCGTTTCTGCCGAGCAAACGATTCTCGCATCGAGTCCATCTCAGGCACCGGACTAGGACTCGCAATCTCACAAGAAATAGCAAAAATGCACGGCGGACAAATCGTCGTCGAATCAGAACTCGACCAAGGCTCCACCTTCATCCTCACAATCCCCTCAGGACGCAGCATCACCGCAAAGGCCGCATAAGAAAGGAGCAACGCCATGATGACCTTTGATCAACAATCAATCGGAGCCGTCACCGTTCTCCGTCCCATCGGCCCCGTTGCAAACGCCGAAGACGCCGTCCAGTTTCAAGAGCAATCCACAAACCTCATCCGATCCTCCCTAGGACGCTTCGTCCTCGACGCCACCGAACTCTCCTATGTCGATTCCGCCGGGCTCGAAGCATTGGTCGATATCGCCGACAAACTCAACGCCTTTGGCCAAGCTCTCAAAATCTGCGCAATGGGCGAAACCCTCGCAGAAACCATCCGTGTCACCCAAACCACAGGCTCCTTCGAACCCTTCGACCAAGTCCAAGACGCCGTCAGGAGTTACCGCTGATGGACCACAAAAACAAAGAAAGCGTACAAACCAACTCCATAGCAGAAACCCCATTCGATTCTGAAATGGTTCAAGAGCAATCCGCCTCCCGCCCCCGTCTCGTAGGCGAAGTACTCATCTCAGAAGGCCACCTCACCCACGACCAACTCGAACAAGCACTCACCGAACAACGCACCAGCGGAAAAAAACTCGGCGAACTCCTGGTCTCCTCAGGAACCGTTTCTGAATCAGTCCTCCTCCACTCACTGGCCCGTTGTCTGGGTGTCAAAGGTATCAAACTACGCCACGGGCTCATCGACCCGCACCTACTCTCCCTCCTCGATGCAGAACAGTGCGAACGCCTCAAAGTCATCCCCATGTTCCGCGTCCATGGCCGGCTCACCGTCGCCATGGCAGAACCACAAAACCTACCACTCGTAGACCAAATCGCCGCAAGAACAGGCCTCCAAATCCTCCCCGTACTCGCATTCGAAAACAACATACTCGAATATGTACGAAAATACTCCTCCGGCGATGTCGACATCAACGAATTCCTCACCACACTCAGCGAAACAGATGTCGAAGTCGTAGAACGCGAAGCAATCGACGATGACCCAACCACCGACCTCTCACAAATGGTCGACGGCTCACCCATCGTCAACCTCGTCAATGTCGCCATGCTCAGCGCAGTCAAAGACGGCGCCTCCGATATACACATCGAACCAGACAAAGGCGGAACCAGAATCCGCTACCGAATCGACGGCACCCTCAGAGAACTCATGCACTCACCCATCGGAATGCACTCAGCCATCGTCTCACGCGTCAAAATCATCGGCAAAATGGACATCTCCGAAAAACGACTCCCACAAGAAGGACGAGTACGAATCATCGCCGATGGAAGAGAAATCGACCTCCGCGTATCCTCACTCCCAACACTCCTAGGCGAAAAACTTGTCATCCGCGTCCTCGATAAAAAAAATCTCAGCGTCCGTATGGAAGACCTCGGCTTCCGCACAGAACTCTTAGATCGCTTCAAAAAAACACTCAAACTCCCCCACGGCATGCTCCTCGTCACAGGACCCACAGGCTCAGGAAAAACCACAACACTCTACTCCGCACTCGATCTCCTCCGATCACCAGAAACAAACATCGTCACCGTAGAAGACCCCGTAGAATATCAACTCGACATGGTCAACCAAGTCCAAGTCCACGATGCAATAGGCCTCAGCTTTGCCCGCACCCTCCGCTCAATCCTCCGCCAAGACCCCGATGTCATCATGATCGGAGAAATACGCGACGAAGAAACAGCCTCCGTAGCAATCCAAGCATCCCTCACAGGCCACTCCATGCTCGCAACACTCCACACCAACGACGCGCCAGGCGCAATCTCACGCATGACCGACATGAATGTAGAGCCATACCTCCTCTCCGCCGCCCTCAACGGCGTCGTCGCACAACGCCTCGCAAGAACCATCTGCCCAGGCTGCTCAACAAGCTACTACCCATGCGAACAAGTCCTCCAAGACGCAGGCCTCTCCCACATGACCGGACGACCATTCCGAAAAGGCACCGGCTGCGCCACCTGCCACGACTCAGGATGCAAAGGCCGCATGGGCATCTACGAATTCATGGAAGTCACCCCAGAAATCCGCCGCCTCATTTATGCCGGCGCACCAAAGCACAAAGTTCGCTCCCTCCTCAGTTCACAAAATCAGCTTTCACTCCGAGAAGAAGGCGTCAAACTCGCCGTCGCCCATCACACCTCCCTCGAAGAAATCCTCTCCGTCACAAAAATCGACGACATCGAAGATGAACAAGAAGCAGACTCATCAAGGAGCGCAGCATGAAGTTCTCCTACGAAGCATACACAAAATCAGGCGCACCCAAAACCGGAACCATCGAAGCCGCCGACCAATCTGATGCAGAGGACAAACTCCGCCGCAAGGACCTCCTCGTCACCAAAATCACAGTCAATGGTGCATCAAAATCCACTTCCAAAACAAAGTCATCCAAATCCAAAGGCCAATCAAAAGTCTCCGTAAAAATCGTCTCAGAATTCGCCCGCGAACTCTCCGTTCTAGTCACCACAGGAACCCCCCTAGTTGACGCAATCCAGTCCCTTGAAACCCAAGCCAAATCAGAAAACTGGAAAAATATCCTCGAAGAACTCCGAGGAAGACTCGAAGACGGCGACTCTCTATCTGACGCAATGCAAGCACGCCACGAAGTCTTCGGCCCAGTCTTCTGCTCACTGGCAGCCGCCGGCGAATCAGGCGGAAACCTCGATGTCATGCTCATCCGTGTCGGAAAACTACTCCGCCAAGAAGCCAAAATCCGATCCAACATCGCCGGCGCGATGATGTATCCAATCCTCCTAACCGCCATCTCCGCGATCGTTCTCACCGTGATGATCGGGCTCGTCCTACCAAGATTCGCCGGGCTTTTCGAGTCACTCGACACCGACCTCCCCCCAACAACCAAGTTCCTCATGATGATCTCAACAATCATGCGGTCATACTGGTGGGCAATCATCCCAGGATTCATCTCCATCATCGCAGCAATAGTCTACTGGATACGCTCAGATCAAGGCCAAAAAATTGCCGAAGTCGCACTCCTCAAAATACCGGTACTCGGAAAAACAATCTGCTCCATCCAAACAGCACGAATCTTCCGAGTCCTAGGCCTACTCATCGAATCCAAAGTCCCCATCCTCGAATCCATCGAACTCACAAGAAGATCAGTCAGCAACTCACTCTACAAAAATCTCCTCACCAAAGCAGAAGAAGCCGTCACCATCGGAGAACCCGTCTCCATCGCCTTTGCAGCAGACAATCTCATCCTACCCAGCGCAGTTCAAGCCATCAAAAACGCAGAACAATCCGGACGAATGGGCCCCGTCATGATCCAACTCGCCGACTACCTCGACGAAGAAAACGAAACCGTCATCAAATCAATCTCCTCCCTCATCGAGCCACTCATCATGATCGGCCTAGGAATCATGGTCGGATTCATCGCCGTCAGCATGTTCCTCCCACTCTTTGACCTCACAGCATCGGCGGGACATTAACATGCGAACAAAAACAATCTCCCCAATAGGACTCGATCTCGACTACAACGAATTTCGCGCCATCCAGTTCGACACCTCCGCCAGCCCCGAACCCATCGCCGTAGCCACCATCCCACGCACAGGCCGCCGCCAGATCACCCCCTCTTCAGACGAACTCACCAAACTCACCCAAACCCTCTACCAGCGCGGCTTCGTCGGAGACCAAGTCGCCCTAGCAGTCCCCAAAGAATACTCCTCCTTCCACATCCTCGATCTACCACCCGAAGGTTCCGGCGCCCCAATCAATCATCTCGCTCTCCTCGAAGCCCAACGCGCCGGCACCCACAAAACAGAAGACCTCCAAATCGGCTACTGGACTCAGCGCCCCAAAGATCCACCAAGCAAGTTCCCATCACCGTACTACACCATCGCTTGTGAAACAGAGCCGCTCGACCAACTCATCGACACCTTCGAATCCGCATGCCTCACGCCCATCAGTATCGAGCCCATCGAAACAGCCCTCGCCCGCGCCGCAACAATGCACGAAGAGTTCATCGAAGACGCCATCCACAGCATCATCGAAATCGGCTGGGATCATTCATGGGCCATCATCACCCTAGGAAGCATCCCCGTCTACACCCGCAGGATTGATTGCGGCGCAACCCGTATCCGCCGCCAGCTCATCGACGATCACGCGATGCCCGTCCACGCCATCAACAACCTACTCAACCCACCAAGCCCATCACAAAACCCAGACTCAAAGGTCGATCGAATCATCGCAACCATTCTCACACCAATGCTCACTCAAATAGTCGATCAACTCGACATCGCCCTCACCTATGTCTCCCAGCAACACCGCTTCGCCCCCTTCGGCGTCGTTCTTCGCTCAGGATACTTTTCCAATCTAAATCAAACCGCCCACGCAATCGCCCAAAGAACAGGCATGCCTTCAATCCGCCTATCAGCAATGCAATCCGGCGAACTCCAAGTCCGCTCATCGATCAGCCCATTTGAGCTCGCCCTTTCTCCCCGTCTCAACATCGCCGCAGGCCTCGCACTAGGAGCCGCAGCATGAACCACAATCCAAAACATATCCCTTCACCAAACCTGCTCCCCCAATCAAGAGTGACCGCTCGCCGAAAAAACCAAGTCCTCCGCAAATGGACATTCACCACAATCGCTATGGTGCTCGTGATCGCCTTACCCTCGGTGATGCTCAGCATCCAGTTCCGGTCATCCAAACCAGCGGATTCGGACCACATCACCCAGTTTGTCACCGATCTCAAGCAACTCCAAGACGCGATTCCTCCTCTCCAAAGAGAACTCGCCCAGCTCCAAATCGCCTCACAATCACAGCTCCGCGCCCAATCCAGAATCAAATGGACAACTCTACTGAGTCATCTCGCCTCATTCACAGACGAAAATGTCCAGATCCATTCCTTTGACGCCTCAATAGAATCATCAGGCCCATTGCAACAGATTCAAATCTCTATCCAAACCCACACCAAATCACTCTCAAAAGCCCGCGAATTCCTAGTCATACTCGAAAACACAGGCCTCTTCGACGAAATCAGCATGATCGAATCACGCCGCCAATCCTCTGCCAAAAATTCCCCAATCAACTCCACCATCAGAGCCCGCATCATCGCCCAGCCAGCAGTCGAGACTACCCCATGAAACTCAATCTAAACAGACTCTCACCAACCCAAATCCACCTCATAGGCGCGGCCCTCTTCCTACTAACCGTATCGGCAAGTGCATACTCACTATTCTCATCATGGAAATACCATCAATCCGGGATCGAATCCTCACAACACAAACTCACCCAAGTCTCCGACGAACTCTCCACAGCCCACCGCGACCGTGGCCGCCTGGTCAATAAAATCGCAAACCTCCAAGCCGTTGTCAAAGATCACGAATCAATCATCCAACCCCAAAGCATCAACGAACTCGCCGTTCAGATCGTCGCACTCGCAGAAGCCCACGCCCTAGAAATAGAGCAGTTCGAGCCCTCTCCCCCAACAACACTCAACCAAAACCCTATCCAACCCATAACCATTCGCCTCTCCGCTCCCTATCAATCAATCACACAATGGCTCAACAAACTCCACAACACAATGCCCGATATCCATGTCACCGGACTCTCAATCGTTTCCCAGAACGCTGCAACATCATCATCTGTCACCTCCACTATCCGTCTTCACTGGTACATCCCCACCAGCCAAGAACAAACACAATAAATAACCACCATAACCACTTGCATCCACCGATTCTGAATTGAATCCTTTCTACATGGGACTCACAACAGAACGCAAAATATTTCTAGGTCTTATGGTCGTCGCGGGGTCATCGCTGGTTATTGACCAAGCGATCCTCTCCCCGAACAGTGCCGCCGCCGCCTCTCTAGGCGTAAGCCAAATTGACGCAATGCCCAACGAACCAATCGTTGCCAGCATCATCAAACCAATTACAAAATCAGTCACCCAAATCCTCAACGACCGATTGGACAACGCCAATCTCTCAGAAAACATCCAAGGCCAGCCGCCAGAACTCCAACAAATGTTCGCCGCACTCATAAAACCAACCAACAACCCAACATCAAACTCCCCCCAGCACACGCCCACTCAGCCAGCCGTCGCCATCAATCCCACCCATCAACTTCCGACAAATCTCCCAATCCTCTCAGCGGTCATGCCCACCCAAACAGGGCATTCAGGAGCCATCCTAAACGCCACCCTCTACCGCATAGGCGATACCACACCAGACGGTTATCGGCTCATCAATGTTCAGCAACGAAAAGTCCTTGTAGACTTCAAAGGCCAAGAATTTTGGATCAGCCTTCCGTAATCACCAAATAAATCACCCCAGTCGTCATAACCACTACCCTGACGATCTTTGACCCTCTAGCCGAAGCATTCAAGATAAACTCAACCACAAAGTATGCCGATCCCCTCATTAAACAATAACGCTTGCAAAAGCAAGTGAAGGAGAACAGCATGCAAGCAATCGTACCAACAAATAAAACCAACCGTCGAGCCTTCAGCCTCATCGAACTCGTTATCGTGGTCGTCATCATCGGGATCATCGGCGCCATCGCCATCCCACGCATGAGCCGCGGTGCTTCAGGAGCCGCAGATTCAGGACTCATCGCAGACCTGGCAGTCCTCCGCAGCTCCGTCGACCTCTACAAAGCAGAACACGGCGGAACCCTCCCCGCATTCGCAACCTTCTCAGCCAAAATGACCACCTACACAAACGACGCAGGCACCGCAAACGCCACCAAGTCATCAACCTACTACCTCGGACCATACCTCCGCGAACTCCCAAAACTCAAAGTCGGCTCAAATAAAGGCCAAAGCGCAATCGTCGCCTCACAGGGCGGCACCACCGCCGGATGGGTCTACAACGAAACCACCGGCACCATCAGCGCAAACTTGCCTGACACAGAACTTGATGTCCGAGGCGTTCAGTACAACGCCTATTGAATCAGGAAACACCTGATCCACCCGCTCCAAACCGCCCCGGTCTGCACAAGCAGACCGGGGCGTTCCAGATTCTGGAGAATGTCATGAACGCCAACCATCAAGCTCTCGCCCGTGCATTCTCCATGATCGAACTCGTCATCGTCGTCGCAATCACCGGCATCATCGCAGCCATCGCCGTACCAAAATTCGCAGACGCAGGATCAGGCCGCCGAGTATCAGCCACCAAAAAAACCCTCATCGCAGATGTAGAAATGGCCAAGCTCAGAGCCCGCGCATCTTCCAAACCACATGTGATCAAGTTCTATCCAGACACCAACAACTACATCATCGTCGAAGGAACAGACATCAAACGCCAAGCCGTCATCCATTCCCGTGATTTCAATTCAGAACCATACGCAGTAGGAATCAGCCGAACAAACCTCGGCGTAAACCAGTACGCCGTCATCAACGCATTCGGTGACATCTCCCCAGCATTCACCGTCGGGATCATCAACGACGGCTTTGAAACCCTCGTCACCTTCGACGGCGTCGCCGACTTTGGCATTGTCCCGACCGAAACAATCACAATCACAGAAGTCCAAAATTTATCACTCGATGCCTCCAAAGGGGCAACAAAATGACAACCACCGCCCCCAGGCAACCCCAATCAAGAACTGCAATCACGCTCATCGAAACCGTCATCAGCCTCTCGATCATGTCCATTCTTCTTCTAGGACTCAGCGGCGCCGTCATGATCAGCTCAAAGGCCATACCGACAGCAACCCAAACCGGAATCCAAGATCAGAAAGTCATCGATGCGCTCAATCAATTCAGGAGCGATCTCCGCCAGGCAACTGTGATCGGCTATCAATCACGCGCCGCTGGAAAAGAACTCACACTGACAATCAAAGATTCAGGAGCCCCAGGAAATCTCAATGAAGTCAAATACAAATACATCGTCGCCTCCAAGAGCTTCTTCAGAAGAGTACAAGGCAGGACCGAAGAAACCCTCTTTGACAATATCAACGCCTTCGAGGTCCAGTTTGCGACCGAAGGTAGCGACGCAACGGTTGTCCATGTCATCTTGGCTGCTCCAGACACCATACAAAATCTATTCGAGTTGCACATCGCCCTCCCAGACAAACCGGAACTAAATTGATGCACATACTAAAGCAATCAAGACAAGCAATCACCCTCGCAGAAACAGTCGTATCAATCCTGCTCATATCCTTCGTTCTCGTATCAACCCTCCAAATCGTCGGCCCAATTTCCAGGTCCTCATCACTCCAAGCAGACCGCCTCGTCGCCGCAAATCTAGCCAACGAACTCGCAGAAGAAATCGCCACAAAGCTCTATGTTGACGACAACGCCACAGACCCAGACGACATCGGAATCGACGCAGACGACACCGTTTCCAACAGAACCGCTTTCGACGACATCGACGACTACAACGAATGGACCTCCTCACCCCCAATGATGTCCTTCGGCACCTCCAACACTTCCTTAACCGGCTGGACACGAAGTGTCAAAGTTCGGCATGTCCTTACAAACGACCCAAGCACCTCTTCGCCAACCGACACGGGTCTCAAAAAAGTAGTCATCAGAGTACGCAAAGACGGCGTACTCCTCGCCGACATCCGATCCCTCCACTCCCACGCCGCAGACAATCTAGGATTTGTATTAACATCCCAAACCAACGGGCAGCAAATACAGCCGGACAACTAGACAAATGAGCCGCACCATGAATCAATCAACATCAATCAATCGTGGATCAGTCTACCTCGTCACCGTCATCACCGTCGCCGCCATTTCCTCAATGGTCCTCATCGGCGTCAAACTCCGCACCGCAACAAACACCACTCAAGCAATCATCACAGAAATGACCGAGTCCAATGTCTCACTCTTAGACGCTACCGAGTTCGCACTCCAAACAATCGCAAGCGATCCAATCTGGCCATCGACAGCGCAATCAGGCACAATCTTCCCATCAATCACACCGTTTGCAAAGGAAGACGCCGTCTACACAGGAACCGTCTTAGATGCAAACACCAACTCATTGCCAACCTCAACCACCACAACCTATCGACTGAACATCTCGGCAACAAACAACGAAATCAAATCCGCTGCCCAGATAGAACTCCTCGCCGAAAAACCAGACTACCAAGCCACACTCGACGATCTCTCCGCAATATTCTACTGGCCCCTCGACGAAGAAAACAATCCGCACCAAGCACTCGAATACATCGAATCACAGCATGGCACATACCTAGCCCCAGCAGTGGCAGCCGCAGACATCAACAACCAAGGCGCCCCCGTCCCACTCTTCAACGACTCAAATGACCATATAGAAATCCCATGGGTATCGTCATTCAAACAAGAAAACGGCTCAATCACACTCTGGATGAAATGCACAGGAAATGTGAGATCCAACAACTACAGCTTTCTAGGAATGGATACAACATTAAATGGCGTACCCACCCTCAATATGTCCGTGTATTTTAACGCCATCGTCGCATACATCGACGACGACAACTCGTGGGGATTTGGAAACTTCACCAGGACCCCGTTCGATCTCATCACCCCAGGAACCTGGTACCACATCGCTTTAGTCTGGGGAGACAACGGGCTCCACATCTATGTCGATGGAACACTCCAAGGATCCAATGTATCCAACACCGACGGGATCAACACACAAAGTGCCAAGAACGGCGGCGAGCAACCTCTCCGTGTGGGCGGCGGATTTTATACCGGATTCCCATCAACACCCACAGATGGTTTCGAAGGCTCCGTTGCTCATGTTGCCTTCTTCGAAGACCCACTCTCAGCAGTAGAAGTCGCCGAACTCGCCGCCATCAGACCAGACCTCAGAACATACTCACTGGTCAATAACTCATGGGTTCAAGTCTTCGAATAAAGACCCGCTTAAGCCGCATCCCGATGGACATCCTGAGACGCATGATCCTTCACAGCCTCATCATACGCAGAAAAATCAAGCGTTAAAAACACCTCAGCAAGCCGCGGCTCAAACTGAGTCCCAGAACACCGAGCAATCTCCCCAAGCACCTTCTCCCGACTCATCGCCGAACGATACGCCCGATTCGAACTCATCGCATCAAAGGTATCAGCCAACGCAAGAATCCGACCAAGCTCAGGAATATCCTCACCCGCCAACTTCGCCGGATACCCATTCCCATCCCATCGTTCATGATGATGCAACACCCCAGGCAAAATATCCTGCAAACTCGGCAACCCCTTAAGCATCTCCGCACCAATCTCAGGATGCAGCTTGATCATCTCAAACTCCTCATCCGTCAGCCGCCCGTTCTTGCACAGCACCGATTCCGGCACCCCAATCTTGCCAACATCATGAAGAATCCCGCACAACCGAACCCGATCAGCATCCTCAGCACAATACCCCATCGCAAGCGCAAGTTGCTGCGACAACATCGCCACCCGATCAGAATGCCCACGCGTATACCGATCCTTCGCATCAATCGCACCAGACAACGCACGCACAGTCCCAACAAAGGCCCGCCGCTGCTCTTCATACAGCCGAGTATTCTCTAAGAACGCCGAAAAAATACCCGCGATCGAATCAATAGTCTTGGTATCATGCGATGAAACGTACGAATCATCACCCTGCTTGCCCCCAACAATCAGCCACCCGTATTTCTTCCCATTGGCCTGCACAGCATGCACCATGACCTGAGGATCAAGCACCCTGAAAAACCCCTCCGCAGAATAGACCGCCGTCTTATCAGATACAGCAATGGGCTCTTTATGAAGCAAACTCTCAATCTCACGCCGAAGTTCATCACCATCAAACAGTTGATCCCCATACTGATAATGCTTCACTAAAGTCAACGAATCTTCCTCATCCGTGTTCGCAATAAACCCCACCCAGTCATACCCGATCGTCACCCCGACCATCTCCAGCGTCTGATTGATATACGCCGCCGGCTCTTCAATATTCCCCATTTCACGCCCAAGCATATGCAACGCCGTCACAGTCTCATACGACTCGGTCAACTGATCCGCGTAGCTCTCGATCATCGATTGCGATGCCCGGATACCATCCAAATCCGAATGCATCCACCCCAGCATCTGATCAATCTCATTCTCAAGCTCATCCCAAGGCCGAATCAATCCAGAAATCGTGTGCCTGACAGAGGACAAAGTAAGCGGGTCGCCATCAAAATTCTCATTCAAAATAGGCAACGATAAAACATCCTCAGTAAACGCAATCATCACCGTAAACCCCGTCCGCCGACCGTGATACTCAATCAAAAACGGATACAACCGCATCCCACGCGCCGCCTCAATCATCGATGGAGAATCTTCCGTAGCCCATTGCTCAGCGCACTCAACAACCAAATCACGAATATCCCGGCTACACAACCAAAGCTTCAAAGGCCCCGGACACGCAAGATCACTCACCGCCATCCCATTTACATCCACACGCCACTCAATAAGTCCAAGCTCCTTGCAACGCTCCAAAAAAACGGCCGGAGACTCAGGTCCATTCGAATCAGTAAGCTCAAGTTTCACGCGCACATCCCCTCAACACCGCCATCAGAAGACAGTGTACTTCCAATCAACTCAATCAAAGCCTTCGTCCCAAACGGCTTGCTCAACAACGATCGAATATTCCCCAATTCCCTCACCTGATCCTCAATAGCAAATCCACGAGCAGTCAACATGATCACAGGAATATCCTTCGTCTTTTCAGATTCCCAAAGCCGCGCCGAAAGCTCGATCCCGCTCATATAAGGCATCTGCAAATCCGTCACCACAAGATCAGGCATCACCTCAAGAATCAACTCCAGCCCCTGCTGCCCGTCCATCGCAGTATGCACCGTGTACCCACACTGCATCAATTTCCGCGCAACCATATGAGTAATGTGAGGCTCATCATCCACAAGCACCACACAAGGACCTTCCGCCGCTGAGTTCGTAAAATTCGACATAAAGACACCATCGACCCGTCAGAAGCCCTAATTCTGTGTATGTACAAAAACACCCTATCTACCACCAAATCACCGGCCCAATCAAAGATACCGGACCAAATACCACGCCCCAATAACACACCGCACCGTGTCAACCAATGCCGCCAGCAATTTAAACGCATACCCCCCAAAACTGTGATACCATCACCACATGACGACCCAAACGACCCAAACAGAAATCCCACCAATGACCTCCGAAATCACTCCGCAAAACTCGCCAATGGACACCCATACCAGAGCCGCCCTCGAAGCACTCCTCATGACCGCAGACCGCCCCCTCAAGCCCCAGACCATCATCGACCCCCTCAATCTTCTTGAATCCAAATCAGAATCCAAATCAGAATCCAAATCAAAATCCAAATCAGACCCCATCACCCAAAACACCCTCGATGACGCCATCGACGCCCTCAACCAAGAATACCAATCCACCAACCGCTCCTTCAGAATCGAACGAGTCGCCGCAGGCTACCGCATCATGACCCTCCCAGAGTTCGCCCCCGTAGTAGCAGCAATGCACCGCGCCAGAGCAACCACACGACTCACCAAAACACAACTCGAAACACTCTCCATCATCGCCTATCGCCAACCAGTCACCAGAGCAGAACTCGAAAACATCCGAGGCGTCTCCTGTGGCGACATCGTACGCGCACTCATGGACCGCCAAATGGTCAAAATCACAGGAAGAGCAGAAGTACTCGGACGACCAATGCTCTACGGCACCACACCAAGATTCCTCGACACCTTCGGTCTCGCAAACCTCAAAGACCTACCAAACCCAGAAGAAGTCCTCAGCGCAATGGAACAGTAACCCAAAACCACACGCATAGACATACAACAAAACAGTCACGGAGCCGACGCACATGAACAGTATCAAATCCATCCTTCTCTTAACAACACTCCTCACACTCACCGCCTGCGGCTCAACCCGCTACAACGGAAAAATCATCCCAGGAACCGTAGGACGACCAATCATCGTCCAAACCACAGACGACCGAATCAACAACCACCAAGGAATACCAGGACTCGAAGTCACCCTCTATAACGAAAGCAGCAGAGGACGAGCACCCGTCCAACTATCCAAAACAATCACAGACGAAGATGGCAAGTTCGCCTTCTCAATCCCCTCAGCAAACACACCACGCGGCGCCGTCATCGTCCGCGTCACAGGCGACCAAATCTACTCCGCACGCTCCAAAGCTTTCCTCCCCAGAGGCGGACAACTCATGCTCTTCACCGTCGTCACCAGAAAACCAATGATGGACCCCGACACCCAAACAGACGACACTTCAGCAAATGTCGATCCATCTAAGTAAACTGTATCCCCAAATCCCGGTATCACCCTCCATGCAAAGCCCGAGCGCCACCTCAGTCCAGCTCCCAAACAAAAAACAACGACGCGAATCAACCCTCCCAGGCACACCCCACACCCGACGCTCCTCCTCCCTCACCCCCCCAGGATTCCTCTTCGTATTCGTCACCCTCTTCCTCGCCCTCGGCGCAATCAATGGCCAAAATAACCTCCTCTTCTGGCTCTTCGGCTTCTCCATCGCAGCACTCATCGTCTCAGGAATCATCACCGGAACCGCCCTCATCGCCATCAGAATCACCGCGCACCCACTCGAACAAACCGAACTCGGAACAACACTCAAACCCCGCTACACCATCCACAACACCTCCCGCCTCTACCCAAACTTCGCCCTCGAAATCATCGAACTCGACACCCCAACACCCGCCCCCCCAAAATCAATCCCCGCCATAGCACTCCACATCCGACCAAAAACACACACCAAAACACAATCACAAATAATCCCAGAAACCCGAGGCCTCCTCACCCTCTCAAAAATCAAAATCCGCTCCCACTTCCCCTTCGGCCTCTTCACCAAATCCATCGACTTCAACATCCCCCGCCAAGCCCTCATCCTCCCCCGTTCAATACCAGTAAACCAATCCACCCTCGACCGCCTCACCGCCACAGACGAATCCGAAACCCGTTCCCTCAACCGCAAAGGCACAGGACTCGACTACTTCGCCCTCCGCCAATACCAACCAGGCGACCCCCTCCGCAACATCGCATGGAAACAATCCGCCCGCACAAGCACCCTCCTCGTCACCGAGTACCCAGAACCAGCCACCGATCAACTCGCACTCCAACTCCTCGCCCCAGAAAGCCAAACCCCAGACCATCTCTTCGAGCACGCCATCTCCCTGACCTATTCAATACTCAAATCAGTACCAACCAACACCAGAGTAGCCCTCTCAATCCCATGGGCATCAATCTCAATCCCCCCATCCACAGGCCAAGCCCACATCAACCGCTGCGCCCGCGCCCTCGCCTTCCTCACAAAACCATCATCCGCCCAAAAAATCCCACCAACCAACCACCGCAAAGACCGACCGATCACCATCGGGTACACAAAATCAAAAAACACCACCCCCGCAGACCTCTACGCCGAAGATTTCACGCCCAATCAAACCCAATGACCACCCCTCCCTCCATCTCAGATACCCGCCTTTCAAAGATCTACCACCGATCATTGCTATTAACCATGCTCGGCGCCACCGCCCTCTTCGCTCTAGCCGACCTCAGCCCATCGTTCCTCCTCATCGGCCTAGCCGGCTCATTGATCGGATACTGGTACGCAGTCCAAGGCCCATCATCAATCTCCAGAATCGCAATCAACGCACTCCTCGCCGTAGTCGTAGCCCTGGGACTCACAAACGCACTCAAAGGAAACTTCTCAGTCAGTTCATTCGCCTTCTTCTCCCTTCTCCTCATGGTCCTCAAACTCTTCGACCTCCGCACCCCAAGAGATCATGGCCAAATCCTCGTCCTCTCCCTCGCCCTCATCATCGCCGCAGCACTCACCTCAAACTCCATGCCCGTAGGGCTCGGCGTCTTCATCATGGGATTCATCTTCATCCGTGCCATGATGCTCTTCCGCCTCTACGCCCTCGCCCACAAACAAAACCAATCAAACCCATTCCTCCCCATAGCATCGATAGACCTCCGATCAATGCAAACAATCACAGGCTTCACCTGCTCAATCGTCGCCCTCCTCATCTTCCTCATCATGCCAAGATCACTCGGAAACAACACCCTCGGACAGTGGGGGGTGGGGGTGGGGGTGGGGGGCGCCGGAGAAATCCTCACCACCGGCTTCGACGACGATGTCCATCTCGGACGACCAGGACGAATCACAAACTCCACAACCCCCGTCCTCCGCATGACCATCAAAGACCGCAACGACAAACCAGTCGGAGGCACAAACTCCCGCGCAATCTATCTCAGAGGATCAGTCCTCACCCAATACCAAAACGGCAGTTGGATCGCCCATCAAGACCAAAACATACCCATAACCTTCCGCACCAGAATCATCAAAAATAACCAGTCCATCCCCATCGTCAACGACAACTCACGCGCCAACTGGTCCCTCGAATACCACATCACCTTCGATCGCCAAGAACAAAACTACGGCTACCTCTTCACCCCATGGAAACCACTCGAACTCAAAATCAACACCACCCAATCCCGCGTCGGAATCGACCCCGACACAAGAATGATCCTCCTCGCAAGCCAGCCAATCAACGCATACCGAATCCGCACATCAAATCCAGAACTCGAACCCATCCAAATCCCCGAAATCTACCAACGACCCCCAGTAAACCAGGCCGGAATAACCACACAAATTACTGCTCTTGCCTATCAAATCCTCACCAAAGCCGGCATCGATCCAAACCCCAAAACCCGCCCCCCTCACCAAGACATCCAAGCAGTCCGCGCCATCGAAACTCATCTCAGAACCCAGTTCTCCTACACCCTCATCTCAGACCCAGTCCCCCCAAACCGCGATGCCACAGAATGGTTCCTCTTCGATCACCGCAAAGGCCACTGCGAATACTACGCCTCCGCCCTCACCCTCCTCACCAGATCCATAGGCGTACCCGCACGCGTCATCACAGGATATGTCGCCGCAGAGTTCAACGATGTCACCAACTACTTCACAGTCCGCGAGTCAAACGCCCACGCATGGGTCGAAGCAATGGTCGCCCCAGACTTCTGGCGCACATTCGACGGCACACCACAATCCGACTTCCACGCAATCCACGAACCACAACCCAGTATCCTTCACACAATCTCAAAATTCTACGAAGCCATCGAACACGCATGGGTCACCGCAGTCATCGGCTACGACTCAGACTCCCGCACAACAGTCTTCGGCGACATAGACTCAGACTTCGGACTCGGAGCATTCGCAAACAATCTCCAAGACCGAATCGCCACAGACCGCTCACAACTCCTCAAACAAGCACTCATCACCGCAGGCTCAATCTTCGTCGCCACCATGCTCATCGGGCTCGCCCTCATCTTCCTCACCAAACTCCCAATACTCACCGCCACCAAATCCCGCCTCAACCGCATTCTCACACTCAATCCAAAGCATCGCGCCCGCCGCCGCGCCCAGCACACCTCAGAAAAACTCACCAAACTCATCCACACCCACCTTTCAACCGCAGGCTACCCATGCCCCCAAGGCCTCCCCCTCCGCACACACATAAGCACCATCGATCCCCCAACCTCCCTACAAATCACACCAATCACAAAAGCCGCCGATCTCCTCTACACCCACCACTTCGCAACCCCAAAAAATAAACCAACACAATCACAGTTCATTGAAAACGCGCAAAACCTCATCAAACACCTCCGATAACCCCAACTCATCGCCATTCGTTCTGGTTCTGGTCAACCACTCCCAAAAATAAACCGATCTTACCCATTCATCAAATGTATGAAAGGCCATCACCATGCCCGCAAACAGATCAAGGACCGACCGTTGGCGCCAATCACTCGAAAAAATCCGCTCCCGTGGCGGAGGACTCGAATTCACAGTCAACAACCCATCCGATGTCCAAGGCCAAGAGTCAAAAAACCTCGTCTGGCGCGTCCGTCTCCTAGATTACGATGACAAAACAATGACCCTAGAACACCCAGGATCAATGGGCCTCTCCTTCCACATCGAACCAGAAACACCGCTCATCGGAATCCTCTCAGTAGGACAAAACCGCTGGATGTTCCACACAAAAGCAATCACAAGCGCCAAACATCGCTCAAACACAGGCCCATTCAAAGTCCTCAAAGTCTACATGCCCGAAAAAGTAGAACGCTGCATGCGCCGAAACTTCGACCGCACATCCACCGCTCGCGTAGACCTCCCCTCCGTCAATGCCTGGCCCCTACTCAACCACGCCTCCGCAGGCCCCATCGAAATCGCAAGCCGCTTAATGATCGACCAACTCAGAGACCAAGGCACCATCACCTCAGCAAGCGTCGATCCACAAATGCTCCCAGAAGTAGGACCAAAATTCGAAGCCAAACTCGCCAACATCGGAGGCGGCGGCGTTGGCCTCATAGTAAACAAAGAAAACAGAGCCTCCCTCGACTCCGTCCACCTCTTCTGGCTCTCCGTAAACCTCCTCCCCGCCGTCCCAGCACCCCTAGTAATGGTCGCCAGAATGGCCCACACACACATCGATTCACAACAAAACACCTACGCAGGCCTCGCCTTCGACTTCTCACAGTCCACAGACCACAAACACTTCGTCGTCTCTCAAATCGACCGCTTCATCCGCCAATCACAGATCCAAACACACAACAAAGCAGCCTGACCACTCCCCAATCAAACCACTCCAAAGCGGGCTCAATGCCCGTTTTTTCACACCAAAAAAACACCCCTAAAAAAACACCCGCCAACAAGCGGGTGTTCTCATTAAACATATAAAATTCAAATCAAGGCCGGTAGAACCGAGGCTGCTCAGTCACAAACACCTCGGTATCCCCATTCTCAGAATGCAACGAAATCGCATTGGTCCCATCATTCCAAATACCAGTCCAACTCCCCCGGCTCGGCATCGAATGATCCACCCAACCAAACTTCGACGAAAACGACGCGCTCCCCCGCGGCGCCGACAAATCAAACACACCAGTATTCGAAGGCGACGCAATAAAATGGACATCACCCTTACTCGTGTACGCCATCACTTCCTCGATCGGGTTCTCGCCCGTCCGAATAATAATATCCCCACCCTCAGTAAACTCATCACCATTCCGAACCTCAATAGTCCCTGTCACTCCAGTAATCATAATCCGACCATTGCTCGTAGAAACCTTCGCCCCATCACAACGCGGAATCGAAATCAACACATCAATCGGTGGCCGAAACCCCTCAATCGACAAATCCGTAGGCCGAATCATCAAAGTCCCCACCTGGTTCAACGAACCCTCAGGCACAATATACTCAGCCGTAAAATAATCGCCAACAGGATCAAACTCAATCCCCTGCTTGGCCATACGGAAACGCAACCACTGCTCCTTCCGAATCTTAAACTCAACATACGCCTTCTCATGCTTAGAGTGCGATCGAATCTCCACATCCCCGCTCGGATTCACAATATCAACAGCAGTAAACTGCCCAATCGTCATCGGAATCCCATCAATCTTCACCGTATGAGCAAGCTTCTTCGCCTGAAAACGAGCCTGCAGCCCCCCCATACGCTTGCGCTCCTTGCAACCACCAACCCCACCAACCATGGCAACCGAAAGCCCCGCGGCCACCGCAAACGCCAGTGTCCGAGTCCCTGTTATCCGTCGCTTTGATCTATTCAACTTCATATCTGCTTCTCCAATGGAGTCTATGGGTCACTATTCTATGTTTTTGAACCCGGAAAGTTCGCCCCGAGTGCCAAAGAACTTGCTAAGATAGACATAGTCGTCGAGTCGGACACCCGACTCGACTCAAACATACCCAAAACCGCCCGTTTGAGCCCCAATAGTCGGCCCAGTCAGGTATCCATCAACATCATCGGCAACCCTTGCGGGTTCCGTTTAGTCCAGTTTGCCAACTCAGCGTCTCCAATAACGATTATTACCAAGAGAACAGTCACCAAATAAAAGAAATCAACTCAATTTCCTCCCCGTGACCATGCAAACGCCTGAACCAAAGCCAATTACAAGATAGATACCACCAGACTGACCAACTCAAAGCCCAAACGCGCCTCACCGCCGAACCCGAGCTGCTCTCCACATAGCCAATAATGGCCGCAGCACGAACCCGGCACGGAGCCGCCCGTGGATTATTCAACCTCTCTCCAAACCCTCGCCCAATCAGACCCCTCCTCAAATCTACCCATCCTCATCATCATCGCCATCGCCGCCATCGTCGCCGGCGCCATTCTCGGATTCTTCCTCGCTCCCCTCATCGCCTCCAAAAAACTCATCGCACTCAAATCCGAATCCTCCCACCTCACCAAAAGAGCCCAAGACGACGCCAAAACCGCAGCCGAAAAAATCCTCATCGAGGCCGACCGCAAAGCCCTCACCAGAAAAGAACAAGTCGACAAAGAACTCGAAGCCGCCCGCTCAGACCAAAGAGAATCCGAACGCCGCCTCGCCAAACGCGAAGACCTCGTAGACCGCAAAGACGAAACACTCACTACAAAAGAGCAAACCCTCGAAACCAAAGCCGAAAAACTCGAAGACCAAAAAACCCAACTCCAAGCCCGCAACACAAAGCTCGACGAACTCCTCGCAAAACAAGAACACGAACTCGAACGCGTCGCCCAACTCGACGCTACCCAAGCCAAAGAAATGCTCCTAGAACGCGTCGCAGACAAAGCCCGAGGCGAAATGGGCAAAATCACCCGTCAAATCGTCGAAGACGCCGAAGACGACGCCAAAGACGAAGCACGCGAAATCCTCATCAACGCCATCCAACGCTACGCAAACGAACACGCCTCCGAAGCAACAGTCCGCACCGTCGCCATCCCATCCGACGACATGAAAGGCCGAATCATCGGCCGAGAAGGACGAAACATCCGAGCATTCGAAAAAGCCACCGGAGCCGACATCATCGTAGACGACACCCCAGGCATCATCGTCGTCTCCTGCTTCGACAAAGTACGCCAAGCAGTCGCAGTAGAAGCACTCGAACGCCTCATCGCTGACGGCCGAATGCACCCAAGCCGCATCGAAGAAGTCACCGAAAAAGTCAGAGGCGAAATCAACGAAAAAGTCATCAAAGCAGGCAAAGACGCCGCACAAGAACTCAAACTCAAAGGCCTCCACCCAAAAATCATCGAAGCCATGGGCAAACTCACCTACCGAACCTCCTACGGCCAAAATGTACTCAAACACTCCATCGAAGTCGCCTACCTCTCACAAATCATCGCAGACCAACTCGGACTCGACGGCCGCCTCGCACGCAGAGCCGGCTTCCTCCACGACATCGGCAAAGCAATGGACCACGAAGCCGAAGGCGGACACCCCAAAATCGGCATGGACTTCGCCGCACAATACGGCGAAAAAGACGAAGCAATCCTCAACGCCATCGGAGGCCACCACGCCGACATCCCCGCAACAACCCTCTACACACCAATCATCATGGCCGCCGACGCCGTATCAGCAGCACGCCCAGGCGCACGCCGAGAATCCATGGAACGCTACATCCAACGCCTCCACGACCTCGAAGACATCGCCAAATCACAACCAGGCGTCACCGAAGCATTCGCCGTCCAAGCAGGCAGAGAAATCCGCGTCATGATCGACGCCCACCGAGTCTCCGACGACGAAGCCTACCTCGCCGCCCACGAAATCGCCAAACGAGTCTCCAACGAAATGACCTTCCCAGGCGAAATCAAAGTCACCGTCCTCCGAGAAACCAGAGCAATAGAAATCGCCCGCTAAAAAAAACAACCACCCCCCGTAGTACAGGCGTCCCGCCTGTGATCTTCAAAACACCCAAGTTAAAAAACACACAAGCGAGGCCATAGAGCCCCGCTTGTGCAACTGTTTCACAATAATGTACTTTGCAGTTGATCAAAAATCAGCGACGCCGCCGCCCCATCAGCAGACCTCCGCCAATCAAAGCCGCCAGCCCACCCGGCGTCGGAATCTGTGTAATCGTGATCCGAGCAATCAGATCATCAGCACCAAAGGCCGAGCCAATCATCGCGCCATTGGCCGTATCAGAACCAATAAATGAAGTCAGGTATGCACTGTCCCCAGATTCAGTGAAGAAGTCCCGGATCATCCCGGACTCAGATACCGAACTTCCGCCATTGGCAGAGAACGCCGCCCCTCCCGTTGCCGAGTTGAACTCAGAGCCATTGTCATTGACATCACGCCCATAGATTTCGATCACGGTCGTGCCATTAAAGTTGCCAGCCATATCAAAAATCGCATACGAAAACGGATTGTCATTGCCAACAAACAAGTCATTCGATGGAATCACCATCGAGGCGAATGAAAAATATCGGTTCACCGAAGAATCACCAACATCAAGATCAAAGATCGTCGACTCGCCCGGCGAAAACACTGGTGCATCACCACCGAAAGCCACAGCCGTAGCGGTCGTCTCAACACCGCCGGCAAGCCCCGCAGCGCTCATGCTAAAGGCATCCGAAAGAGGCCCAGTATTGCCGCCCTCAGCAATCTCCGTGATCCCAGGAAACCCGCCAGCAACTTCTCCGGTGTTGTACGAATCGAACCCGCCATTACTAGCAGAAACCCAGAACGGCGTAAAAAAGAACCCATCAGAGGCACCAGTGTTCTCAATCTGTATGGAAATAACCTCCGCATTGACCGCACTCCCAGCCATCGCCACCGCACCCGCGGCACAAAGAACAAACTTCGAAATCTTCATATCTACATCCTCGCTCCCAAAAGGGAACATCAATCCAGTGTCAATACACGACCAATGCAAAGACGCACCGACCGCGCCGCCGTGCGCTGGTTCGCACAAAACGGACCCTCTATATAAAGTGACTACCCCGTAACCGAAAATATCTGCAATACGACCTCAGCAACCTCCTCGGCATACCGAAGCGCAGGACCCTCAAGACCACCATCATTGATCAACCGTGGAATATTGAGCACACACCCCGTAAACAGTGCCAACGCTAACCCAGGTTCCATTAACTTTGCCTCACCCTTCTCCTGTGCTTGCAAATAAAATTCCAAAAACATCTCCCCCTGCACCGTATAAATCTTTCCCAGCGTCTCAGCCATCCGATGAGGCATCAAAAGAACATACGAAAACGCATCACGGTTCCCGTCGAAATATTCATAAGTCAACTTCACCCACGCCCGCACCGCATACTCAAACGGTAAATCCACCTTGAGCAGCACAGACTTGTCCCGCGCCATCTCTTCAACAATTGCCGTATACGCATCCCGGATCAATGCATCCTTACTCTCAAAATGCTTATACACCGCCCCCTCAGAAACCCCGGCCTCACGAGCAATCATCCGAATCGATCCCGAATGAATCCCATCCCGCACGCCAACCCGGATAGCAGCATCCCGCAGATCAAGCCGAGTGTCTTTCCTCAATATCCCTCGTTCAACCATCATTTACACCTACTCCACCAAAAGTACACAACTGTTTACCTCGCCCAAAGACAATGCCATCAATTCCTTCCGTATTCCACCAAATCCAACAATTATTTGAGATAAATAACTTGCCGGGCGCCATGTAGGGCCGTCTTCGGCGCAGTCGGGATCTTTTTGGTCACGAAAACAACACCACAACCAAAACAACAACCAGCATCCGCCCATCAATCCAGTCGCGCCGCTTCCGCAGCCGCATGATCCCGATCCCGCTCACAACAATCATCCCCGCAAACACCACCCGCATCCGGTCCGGCCCATCCCCGCTGATCGCCACAAGCAACCCCCCAAAAACAAGAAACCCCGCCGCGACAATCCCTGCCCGCCGCATCCCAATCATCACAGGCAAGCTCCGCGTCGAGTGAACGCCGTCACTCGCTCGGTCATCCAGATCACACACCACCGCATCCCCGCACACAATCAACCACACCCCGCCCAGCATCATCCAAGGCCACACGCCAATCTCAGGCAGCACCATCCCGTCATCCCAACCAATCTCAGCCCCAAGCACCGCCGCAATTCCCAGCCCAACCACCGCACTCGCCACCAGCCCCGCCTTGAGCCCCGCCAAATCTTTCAGCCGCGCCCCCTTCCCAGGCCGCCACCCAGAATACACATACCCCGCAAAAACACCACCCAAAACCACAACCCCCAATACCGGGGAAATCACACCCCCAACCGCCACGGCTCCAATCCACTCAGCCACCATCAAAATCCGCAGCCACTTCGCCCACCGCCTCAAAAAACCATGCCGAATCGGATCCGCCATCAGATCCGCCGGGTCCAGATCGGCATCTCGAAACTTTACCCGATCAAATAAATATCCAGAATGCGCACAAAGCGCGACATACACCAATCCCATCCCCCCAATCCCCCCAACTGGCCTCCCCAAAAACTCACCCAAAATAATCG
>JAESRA010000151.1 GCA_016764895.1 Phycisphaerales bacterium
CCTCCTCCACCGCATCAAAGAACCCAACAAAGGCCTCTGCTCACCCATCGGCGGCAAACTCGAAATGCACATCGGCGAATCACCCGCCCAATGCGCCCAACGAGAAATCCAAGAAGAAGCAGGCATCCATGTCGATATCAACGACATCCGCCTCGTAGGCCTCATCGCCGAAACCGCATTCGAAGGCAAAACCCACTGGCTCCTCTTCTACTACCGCGTCATGGTCCCCGTCGAAGTCATCGACGGCCACATGAACGAAGGCGAACTCCGCTGGCACAACCTCGAAGAAATCGACTCCCTCCCCCTCCCCGACACCGACCGCCAAATCATCTGGCCAATGGTCAACAAACACGAAAACACCGGCCCAGACGGCGGCCCCGGCTTCTTCTGCCTCCACATCGACTGCACCGGCAAAAAACTCACCTACACCATCGAACAAGAATCACCCACCAAATAAGGGTGCCACTACTCGCGTTCTTACGCGCAGTAGTGTCTTGGGTATCACAGTTCATTTCAAACTTGAAGAACACTACTGCGCCGAAGACGGCGAGTAGTGGCACCCAGATAAAAAAACACCCGCCAAAACGGGTGCTCTTATTTGAATCAGTTGTTTAAATCAATCGTCTCGAATCAGACCCCTGCCGCCATCTTCTCGGCCTTGGCGCGAGCATCCTCAAGCGTACCAACATACATAAACGCCGATTCAGGAAGTTCATCACCCTCGCCATCACACAGACGCTCGAACGAATCAATGGTCTCTTCAAGCGAAGTATTAATGCCTGGGAACCCGGTGAACACCTCAGCCACATAAAACGGCTGGGACAAGAACCGCTCGATACGACGGGCACGCCCGACGATCTGCTTATCTTCATCTGAAAGCTCATCAACACCAAGAATCGCAATAATGTCCTGCAAATCCTTGTACCGCTGAAGAATCTTCTGCACCCGTTGGGCAACCGCATAGTGCCGCTCGCCAATGATGGCCGGATCAAGAATACGGGAAGTCGATGACAACGGATCAACCGCTGGGAAGATACCCTTCTCAGCAATCGAGCGTTCAAGCACCACGAACGCATCAAGGTGAGCAAACGCCGTAGCAGGAGCCGGGTCAGTCAAGTCATCGGCAGGCACATAGATCGCTTGCACCGAGGTGATCGCACCCTTGGCCGTCGAAGTAATCCGTTCTTGGAGTTGACCCATTTCCGTCGACAGCGTCGGCTGGTAGCCCACCGCCGATGGCATGCGCCCCAGAAGTGCCGACACTTCCGAACCCGCCTGGGTAAAGCGGAAAATATTATCAACAAACATCATCGTCTCTTTACCAGACTCATCACGAAAATGCTCGGCCATCGTCAAGCCCGAAAGAGCCACGCGGAGGCGTGCTCCCGGAGGTTCGTTCATCTGGCCAAAGACCATCGCGACCTTATCAAGCACATGAGCAATGTTGCCTTCGCCATCGGTGAACTCGGCCTCGGCCATCTCGCGCCAAAGGTCATTGCCTTCGCGGGTGCGTTCGCCAACGCCGCAGAATACGGAATAGCCATCAAACTCACGAGCAACACGGGCGATCATTTCCTGAATAATCACGGTCTTGCCCACACCAGCACCACCAAAGAGCCCGATCTTACCACCACGCACAAACGGGCAGAGCAGATCGATGACCTTAATACCCGTCGCGAGGATCTCGGTTCTTGGGTTGAGTGACGAGAACGCGGGCGGATCACGGTGGATCGGCATGCGTGTCACATCTTCGAGTGCCGGGAGGTTGTCGATGGGATTGCCCAGCAGGTTAAACACCCGCCCAAGCACCTTTTCGCCAACGGGGACAGTCACAGGTCCACCCAGGTCGGTGATCGCCATGCCACGGGTCAAGCCGTCGGTTGTTCCCAGCGCCACAGCACGGACTCGTCCGCCGCCAAGGTGCATCTGAATTTCTCCGGTCAGTTCAACCTTGTTGCCGCCGAGTTCAAACTCGACGAACACAGCGTTGTAGATGTCGGGCAAATCGCCCTCGGGGAACTGGGCATCGAATGTTGATCCGATGACCTGCGTGATGGTGCCTTTTGTTCCAGCTGCCATAGCGGCTTCCTTTCGGTAAAATCGCGTAAATCGGTCTCAACCGGGGGCATATCACACGCCACCCAGCGGGCCCCAACAATAGGGCACCGGATCGCTTGTTGCCTAGCATCAAGGCGACATGAACACAAAAACAACCCCAATTCGATCACTCACTCTTCTCCCCATCCTCCTGCTCTCATTGCTGGCCATCCTCAGCACCCCTGCTTGGGCTCAGAACTCAGATCCCACCACGCCAACCTCGACCCAAACACCCACCACCACCCCAGAACCCGGACTCGAATCCCCAAGAGCCACCCTCCGCACCTTCCTCACAGGCATCACAGGCCAATCCACAACAGACACCCAAGAAGCCCTCAAATGCCTCAACTTCCCCCCAGGCCTCCTCCAATCCACCAAAATCGCCACCGCCAGAGACCTCTACGAAGTCCTCAACCGCCTCGAATACATCGTCTACACCGACCACCCAGACGCTTCCTACAAAAGTTCCACCTACATCTTCTATCCAAACACCACCAGATCACTCCGCCACCTGGCTTGGTCACAAAAATACCCCAACGCCAAAATCCTCTTCACCCGCGACGATCAAGGTTCCTGGCGATTCTCCCGATCAACAGTCGATTCCATCCAAAGTTTCTGGATCGCCACTGAAAACGAAACCCCCGCCGTCAATTCCATCGCTGACAAATCACTCATCCAACGCATCCGCTCATCGGTCCCCCAAGCCACCAAAGGCAAACTGGTCCTAGGCCTGGAACCATGGCAATGGCTCGGCATCCTCTTGGTCGTCTTCCTGGGCATCATCGCCGACCAGATCGTCCGCGCCATCCTTCGCACCGGCTGGCACCGCTTTGAAATCAAAAGAGGCAATCCCGTCGAAAAAATATCCCTTGGTCGAGCCGTCCGCCCCTTTGGAATGCTCGCCGCCTCCGGCGTCTGGTACCTCGCCCTGGACCAAGGCCTCCTCCCCCCCACCGCCACCACCATCCTCTTAGTCGCTGTCCGCCTCTTCTTTATGATCTCGATGGTCTGGGCCGCCTTCCGCGTCGCCGACCTCATTGGTGACTGGCTCTCAGCCCAAGCCGCCAAAACAGAAACCAAGTTCGACGATCTCCTCGTCCCCATGATCAAACGCACCGCCAAACTCTTCATCGCCGCCATCGGGCTCATCTACATCGCCAGCGCCTTCCAAATAGAAATCATGCCCCTGCTCACAGGCCTGGGCATCGGAGGCCTCGCCTTCGCCTTTGCCGCCAAAGACACCATCGAAAACTTATTTGGTTCGATCGCGGTGATCCTCGACCGCCCCTTCGAAATCGGAGACTGGGTTCTCATCAACGATGTCGAAGGCACCGTCGAAGACCTCGGCTTCCGCTCCACCCGCGTCCGCACCTTCTACAACTCCCTCGTCACCATCCCCAACGCCACCCTCGTCCGCGCCACCGTCGACAACTATGGCCGCCGAAAATACCGCCGCTTCACCACCAAACTCAATGTCACCTACGACACCCACCCAGAAAAAATCGAAGCCTTCTGCGCCGGCATCCGCGAAATCGTCAAACTCCACCCCTACACCCGCAAAGACTATTACCATGTCTGGCTCAACAGCTTCGGCCCACACTCACTCGACATCCTCGTCTACATCTTCTTCGAATGCCCAGACTGGTCCATCGAACTCCGCGAAAAACACCGCTTCATGCTCGATGTCGTCCGCCTGGCTGACAAACTCGGCGTCGAATTCGCCTTCCCAACCCAAAAACTCCACCTCGTCCAAGACGACCCAAGTCTGCCCCATACAGCAATGGACACCCCCGACACCAACGCCGAACGCCGCTCAGTCCTCGACGGCCGCAAAGCCGCCCGCGAGATCACCAGCGAACAACCCTGGAAACAAGACCTCCCCGGCGCCGTCCTCTTCGCCCAAGAGTTCGACTCCGAACACGAAGCCCGAGGCGATAGTGCGGGGTGAGAGATCATCTTTGATTTATCTGCACCAAACATAATCTAGAACAAGTTATTCGAAACATACGAGCATTCAAGCCGTATATATTTCTTCATGCTCAACTGGAAAACCAATCCAACCGCACTCACTCCACTGAATATTCGGCGGCATATCACGATCATTGTGTTGCTGTGCTTGCTTGTGGCATTGAGCGGTGCTGCGGTTCAGGCGTATCGCGTATATGATGCGGGATGGATCCCCAATGCAACTAGCGCCGGTCTTTCGTCTCATAGTGGCACATATTATAAACACTACGAATCCACGAGAACTATACACCTCTATTGCGACAGCAATGGATTGTTGTATATCCAAAGCAGACCAAGTGGGGATGCAATCTGTTTTATCGCGAACATCAGAGAGCGTCAGTACAATCATCTGTTCCGCAAAGTCAAAAAAAGGCCACCCCTCGTCGGCATGCAATTTAGAATTGAGGGGTCGTCATTCCACGCCTATAGCACTTATCGGTTCGATTCGATCGTGGCGATCGACACAACCAACCGCCCCGATGTTCTCTTTGTTGAAGGTGGAGGTCGCGGCGAATGGACATATCCGGACGGAATACAATTTAGAGAAATCCAAAAGCCCTACCCTCAAGATGTCCTTGATGCCTTAGACGCATATTTTACTCAAGAGTACGCTCAACAAATGGTCAATCGCGACCCGCTATATGCAGACTTTCCAATTGTTCGCCATGACGGGATTGACCCCGCATTTCCCGCTGTTATTCGCAATGGTTCAACTCAGCGACAAGCCATATCCGCCGCCGCTCATCGTTATGCCCGTCTCGAGTTCGGTACCCCCGAGAGCCCGCTCACCTTGTACGATTGGTTTGATGGCGCAAAAAACGCATTGCTCTACATCGCTCTCCCGATCGTGTTCCTCGACCTTGTTGGCTACTGGGGCATCTATCGGATGATGCTCGTTCGCCCTCGGCTAAATCGCAAGATGCGCGGCGAGTGCGTCCGCTGCGGCTACCCACTCATCGACGGCCTGTGCTGTGAATGCGGATTGCGTGTGGATGTCGAAACCAACGATACCACGACTCCATAAGAACTTTGAGATGTTTCGTTCGCTGAAAACAACTGATCCTGCTCACTCCGCAAACATCGCCTCAACAAACCGCTCAGGATCAAACGCCTCCACATCCTCAGGCGTCTCCCCAAGCCCAATAAACTTCACCGGAATATTCGTCGCCTCTTTAATCGCCACCACAATCCCGCCCCGAGCCGTCCCATCGAGTTTGCTCAAAAAAATCCCCG
>JAESRA010000152.1 GCA_016764895.1 Phycisphaerales bacterium
CCCAAACCCCCCAAAGTTAGAAGATCACGCCTACCAAGAGCCTGATCATTCGCTCCCAGAGCCGCCGGTCCGTTCTAGGCCAGAATCTACCATCGAACCCAAGCCGCTCCACGACTTCGCCCCAACGCCCGCCGCTCCAAAGATCGCCCTCGACATCAAGATCGACACCGCCTCGATCCGCGCCAGCCATGAGTCGATCTCCGATCCCCAAACCAAGCTCGACGCATTGAGCAAAAAATACAGCACCGACGCGCCCCACGCCCATTTCAGCACGGCCTTCACCAACATCGTCTTCGGAGAAGGCGACCCGATCGCCGACCTCATGTTCGTCGGCGAAGCTCCAGGCGAGCAGGAAGACCAAACCGGCCGCCCCTTTGTAGGCCGCGCCGGCGAACTGCTCGAAAAAATGATCATCGCCATGGGGTTTACCCGCGAGTCTGTCTACATCACCAATGTCCTCAAGACCCGTCCTCCAAACAACGCGACCCCAACCCCAGACCAAGCCCATCTCTGCGCCCCATATCTCATCGAGCAGATCCGCATCATCAATCCAAAGGTCATCGTCACCCTCGGACTCCCGGCAACCCACCTCCTCCTAGGCTCAACCCAGCCCATGCGCGCCATGCGAGGCCGCTTCCACCCCTTCCCATCGCCCGCCTTTGCAGAGGCAGCACTCCCCGCAATCGACCTCATGCCCACCTACCACCCCGCTTTCCTTCTCCGTGCCTATACAGAGGACAACCGCCGCAAAGTTTGGTCGGATCTCTCGATGGTCGTGGAACGACTAGGCCTCAAAGGCCCCTGAAACTAGGCAAAAACTAGGCGATTAAAGATAATCAATATTTTTATCGCATCACGAAACCGCACGCCAAGAGTGTGCGAATATCTCTGTGTGTTTCTCGCACGCATGGGTTCGGTTCTCGAATCCATTTGAACATACCAGCTCGCCTCAGCACCGTCGAAGATGATTTCGATTTTATATATCGCTGTGCCGCGAGTGTGTTCTCCTCCCGACCCCCACGAGACTCGGCGTTTGGCCTTCGAGCTGGACGCCGGGTTTTTTTATGTTTCCACTTTCTGGTAGGACGGGCTTCTGGTGGGATGGGCTTCCAGCCCGTCTCTTCTCTTGCCGGTGCCGTGCTCTTGGTCTTCCAAGAGCACGATCTCCGAAAACAAAAAACACGCCAACTTTGGCGTGGTGTCATGATGAAACCGCATTGCCTCTTCTCTTCCCCAATGGCCAGTGGCTAGTGCCCAGTCCCCTCATCCCCCCTTACGGCTCCACCTTCACATTCGAATAATCAATCTCAGTCCCCGCATCGATCAACTCAATCCCGGTCATCTCCCAAGCAATATCCCCGCCCCAGTTCACGCGAAACGAAAACCGGACTTTGTCACCTATCGAAAAACCCTCAATTGAAACACCCTCAGCCAGTGGAAACTCCATCGCCATCGAACGCATCCCAGATATCCCGTCAGGAGAGGTCGGGACTGTCCCGTCTTGGTGCTTGAAGTTAGGAATCTGCACATGATGAATCTTCGGATGCCGCTTGGTATCGCCGGCCTCAGGAACAAAGGTCAGCTCGCCAAGAATCCCAACATAAATATCCGTCCGAACAGCACCCTCAGTTTCAGCTTCAGCTTTTTCGTCCATGTCTTGGGACATGTCCCCGTGGTCATGACCAGCATGCTCATCAACAACCTCAGCAACTTCAGTCGCCGCATCGTCGTGATCGTGTCCTGCATGCTCATCGTGTGGTGTGTCAGAGCAGCCGCTCATCGCAAGCACACCGATCGCCAAACCCGCCAGTGAAATCCGCAGTGTATCGAGCAATGCTTTCATGCCGTTCTCCAATTCAAGTTGTGTATGAGCTGATTATGTGTGAACCGAACCGCAGCCTTACGACCCAGCTCTAAGATTTTGCGATCTTCAGGTACTTCTCAACCGATCCAAGATCGGGAGTGATGTCATGGGTAAAGACCATGCTCCAGGTGTTGCCCAGCTCGCACACCGCGATCTTCGCAGCCTTTTCACGCGAGTACCACATGCGTCCACCACGAATGTACGAGTGCATCCGTTGACGACGCATCCGTTGAGCCCGTGCCAGTGAACGCTTGATGTCGGGATCGCGACGCATCATCCGAACAATGGTGTTGCAAGCCGCTCTGTTGGCGGGCACCTTGTCGATGGTCAATGAAATGGTGTCGCCGGCGCTGAGTGTATCGATCATGGCTGCTTCCTATTCGTCCGTTGCAAAAAGTCTGTTGTTATCACAGCGACAGCTCCTCTGAGCCGCGCAGTTGATTCTCTAAAAATCCCGCCCAATCTGGGCAGGACGAGAAGTTTAGCCCTCTATTACAAGGAATCCAATTCATGTCCCCCTAGAGTCTTACCGACGAACGATTTGTTCAATACTGCTGCACCCCCTCAAGTACAAAGAGACTCATATGTCAGACCAGCCAAACACCCCACCCCAGCCAGTCTTCGATCCAAACGCTCAACACCAGCAAAACCCTAAAATCCGCAAAGTCAGAGGCGTACCCTTCCCAGTCAAAGACGCCCAAGGCAAGCAAGCAGTCATGCTCGGACTCACCGACGCACAACAAATCTCACAAAAAATGGTCATCACACACCCCGCATTCCAACACCTTATCGGACTCCTCGACGGCTCACGCACCATCGATCAAATCGTCACCGAAGTCGGCAAAGGCCTCGAACAACCAATGCTCGAAAATCTCGTCGCACAACTCGACGAATCCGGATTGCTCTTTGGCCCAGTATTTGACGCACTCCTCACCAAAATGCACAACGACTTCGACAACGCAGACCTCCTCCCTCCAGGCTCCACAGCACAGTTCGCAGACATGCTCGTCATGCAAGAACACGGCGAAGAAACCACAGAAGAACAAAAAATCGACCAAGGCCCCACAAAATTCCGCGAAATCATGGACAACTGGATCGACGCCGCACTCAAAGAAGCCACAAACCCCGCCTTCGACACCCTACCAAAAGCCATCGTCGCCCCCCATGTCGACTACGCACGAGGCTGGATGAACTACGCAAGCGTCTACGGACGACTCCGCACCACAGAAAGACCAGATCGCATTATCATCCTTGGTACCAACCACTTCGGACAATCCACAGGCGTCTGTGGATGCAACAAAGGATACGAATCACCACTCGGAATCTGCAACCTCGATACCGACCTCGTAGACAAACTCAAATCAGCCCTAGGCCAAGACAACGCCGAAAAACTCTTCGAAAACCGCTACGACCACGAAAACGAACACTCCATCGAACTCCACATGCCCTGGATCCAACACATCTTCGGCACCGACGACAACGGCAACTTCCCAACCGTCTTCGGAGCCCTCATCCACGACCCAATCGTCAACTCCGGAGCCTCCTACGACGGCTCAGGACTCGACATGGACCCCTTTATCGACGCCTTAAACACGGTTCTGGCCGACCTCCCAGGCAAAACACTCATCGTCTCCAGCGCAGACCTCTCCCATGTAGGCCCCGCCTTTGGCGATCAACAAACCCTCGCAGGAGACGAAGAACCCGCAAAAGCATTCAGAACCCAAGTCGCCAAGCACGACCACGAAATGCTCAAATTATTCACCGAGAAAAAAATCGACGATCTCATCGGCTCAATAAGCTGGCAGCAAAACTCCACCCGCTGGTGTTCAATAGGCAACATGACCGCCGCCATGCGTCTAGCCAGCCCAGAACGAGTCGAACTCCTCAACTACGCCGCCGCAATGGACCCCCAAGGCAACACCTTCGTCTCCACCGCCGCCCTAGCCATGTTCTAAGAAGAAGGGACTAGCCATTAGCCACTAGGGATTAGGCTGCGTCTGACGGCTCGGAGTTCTCTTTCTGGGTGCCCCGTCGGAGCCGTCTTCGGCTCCTTCGGGTCAAACACCCTCCGCTTTCGATCCCGAAGGAGGATAAGAATCCTCCGTCGGGCCACCCGCTACTAGGGAAAGAACGCTCGAAACCAAGTGCCTTCTCCTCCCCCGGGCTTCCGGGGGAGGTGGCCGAGTCTGCGAGGTCGGAGGGGGTCTTTCTTTCTCCCTCTCTTCTCTTCCCTAATGGCTAGTGGCTAATCCCAAATTCCTTCTCCCCCTTTGTCACCCAACTGTCACAACCACCCACAAGCCCGGATCTCAGGCTTGATTGCATCGTATGGTGGTACAAGGCACACCAAACGAATACCATCGTGCCCACGCCCAAACCACTTTGGCGTGAATCATTCCGAACGGAGAAGTCATGACTTCATCAAATATCTGCTGGGGAATCGAAATGGGCTTCGGGGCTATCAAAGCCCTCAAAGTCGAAAACGACGGAGGCGCCCTCAAAGTCCTCGACTTTGCGGTCATCAATCACCCCAAAGTCCTCTCAACCCCAGAACTCGACCAGAACGACGCGATGCGTGTCGCCCTAGGAACGCTCGTGTCCAAGCACGACCTGACCAACACCCGCGTTGCTGTCTCGATCCCCGGCCACCAATCATTTGCAAGGTTCGCCACCCTCCCCCCGGTCGAACCCAAGAAGGTTCCCGACATCGTCAAGTTCGAAGCAGTCCAGCAAATCCCCTTCCCCCTCGAAGAAGTCGAATGGGACTACCAAACCTTCGTCTCTCCTGACTCTCCAGACATCGAGGTCGGCATCTTCGCCGTCACCCGACAAAAAATGGCCGAGCAACTCGCCATGCTCCACGATGTCGGCATCACCCCAGAACTCGCCACCCTCTCCCCCGTCGCCGCCTACAACGCCCTGGCCGTCGACCTCGAATTCACCGAAGACACCCCAGGCACCATCATCCTCGACATCGGCACCGTCGCCACCGACATGATCATCGCAGAAGCAGGACGCGTATGGGTACGCTCCTTCCCCATCGGAGGCCACCAGTTCACCGAAGCACTCGTGAGCGCATTCAAACTCTCCTACTCCAAAGCCGAAAAACTCAAACGCGAATCAGACCAATCCAAACACGCAAGACATGTCTTCCAAGCCATGCGACCAGTATTCTCCGACATCGTCGGCGAAATCCAACGCTCCATCGGCTTCTACGAATCCGTCCACGCAGACGCAAACCTCAAACGACTCATCGGCCTGGGCTCCACCTTCCGACTCCCAGGACTGAGAAAATACCTCAAACAACAACTCCAACTCGATGTCTACCGCATGGAACAGTTTAAAAAACTCTCCCTCGAAGGCCCCCGCGCCGGAGAGTTCCAAGCCTCCTGCGTCAACATGGCAACCGCCTACGGCTGCGTCAACCAAGCCTTCGGAAGAGCCCCCCTCCGCGCAAACCTCATGCCCGTCGCCGTACTCAAAGATGCCATGTGGAAACGCAAAATCCCCTACTTCGCAGTAGGCGCAGGCCTCGCCGCCGCAGCAGCAGGCGCAATGTTCATCCGACCACTCATCGACTCAACAGCATTCCAAGGCGCCGATAGACCAACAGTCATCGGCACCGTCGTCAACGATGCCAGAAGACTCGCAGACGATGCAAACCAAGCCGGCGTCACCGCCGACTCACGCGGCGCCATGCAAGCCTCCGAAATCGTCGGCCTCGTCGATGACCGCGCCCTCTACGCCGCAGTCCTCGACGACGCCTCACGCCTGATCTCAATGGTCAAAGACGCTGTCAAAGCCCAAGTAGATACAGATTCACCGATCAGCAAACAACTCGGCGACGCCGACCCATTCACGCTCGTCACCCTCAACACCGACTTCCTCGATTCGCCCGAACAATCAAGTTCCAGCAGCCGCGATGTTGAAGAAAATATGAACAGCCTGTCAAGCCGCATCGGAAACCTTCGCAGGGTCAAAGTCACCGCCGAATTCGATGTCCCCCTCCCCGACACCACCCTAGGCGGATTCATGTACGACATCGTCCAGCCGATCCTCCAGGACGAGCTTCCAAAGCTCCAGTCGCTCTACGCGATCGAGTCCGACAAAGCCAAGCCTTGGGAATCGGGAAACTCCACTTCCGCAACCCGTTCTACAACTCGGAGCCCAAGATCAGCACGAACCAACCCAAGAGCCCGCAGCACAGGCGGTTCAAGCAGCGGATCATCCGACATCAACAGCATCGCACCGTTTGAATATTCAACGCCAGAAGCCCCAGAACAAACCACACGCGTCACCGTCACTTGGTTCGCCGTGTTCGATATGAATTCGTATGAAGGAGATGAGTAATGGCCGGAACAATCCTCCAATGGATCAAATCAAATATTTTGATCGTCATTTCAAGCGCACTCATCCTCATCCTGCTCCCCGTCGGCTGGTTCTTCTCCAGCGGCTGGAACAACTCCATCGAGACCGCCGCGACCGATGCATTCAATAAAGAAAAGAACAACCTGAAAAAGGCCAGTTCGATTGAATACTCACTCCCCGCAGTCCTCAAAGGAGAAGAAGGGCTCACCGAAAGCCGCGCTCCAAACTCGATCGTCACCAAATTCTACCAAGAACGCAAAGACGAACGCGATATCCAGGTTGACGAAGTCGTCGAGCGAGGCACCCAGTTCAACAAAGAGAACCACAAGGTCCTCGTTGAAGGGCTCCTCCCAGAAGCCGAATCACTCAGCGAACTCCGCAAACGCGGATTCCGTCTCGGCGAACTCATCGCAGGCACCCAAGAAGCACCCTCGATCTACACCCGCCTCCTCCGCAAACTCAACGCCGGCGATGCACCAAATCCCGAAACCCTCCTAGCAAGCCTGAAACAGTTCAAAGAACAACAAGAAGAAAACTACGCCGCAACCAGTTCCGACGGCAAAGTCTCGATAGAACAAGCAGCACTCCTGGATCAAGCCCTCATCAAACGCCGCCTCGACGAATACGCAGGACGCGCCGAATCCATCGCCTTCTACTGCTCAATAGATGCAATCCAAACATCAAGCCCAGAAGCAGGGTACTCTCATGTCCCAGCTACGCCGCCCGGTTACGACTCGATCAACGAAACAGTCGTCTACACATGGACATGGGACTACTGGATCATCTCCGATATCCTCCGAGGAATCTCCGCCGCCAACACCGACGCCTCAGGCGTCTCTCTGCCAGTCCCAGATGCCCCGGTCAAACATGTCGAAAAAATCCGTGTCAAAGAGTTCACTGCCGCCGCCCAAACGCCCGACGATGATTTCTCCGATAACTCCCGAAGCGGCCGGCGAGGCTCACGAGGCGGTCCCTCAACACCAGACCCCACCAATTCGACAGTCACCAAAAGCTACACAGGCCGTACCGGCGGCGACATGGGTTCGCTCTACGACATCCGCTATGTAGACCTCACCATCATCGCCTCCTCCAAAGACCTCCCCGCAGTATTCGATGCCCTCGGAAAAACCAACTACATGACCGTCATCGACGCAGACCTCTCACAAGTCAATGTCTGGGACGCACTAGCAAACGGCTACTTCTACGGCGACGACCATCTCGTCCGCGCAGAACTCACCATAGAAACAGTCTGGCTCCGCTCATGGACCAAAGACCTCATGCCCAAATCCATCCGTACATCGCTCCGAATCGTCCTGGACTCAGACAACCCAGACGAATACGACGGCTAATCACACTATTAATTTGATCCTGTATTACACCATTTAACCGCACACGCATCGAGAACAAAATATGAAACTCAAAGGTGTCAACCCAATCGCTCAACACATCGAAAAAGCCGTCCTCGGGCTGACAGTCGTCATCTTCCTCGGGGTTATCTCGATGCAATTTGTCACCGAACCCAACAAGGTCAAAATCAACTCATCAAGAAGCGTCAGCCCAGACCAAATCTACAACGAACTCGAATCCAAGGCCAACGCCCTCCAAAGCCAAATCTCAGACCTCACCCCAGCCCTCCCAGATGTCGAACCAGTCAACCTCCTCCAACGCTACAACAAAGCCTTCGAAGCAAACTCCGGCGACACCGCCCACCTCACCTCCGCCCTGGGCTCAGGAATCGATGTCGCCTCACAACTCCATATCGTCATCACCGCAGGCAGAGGCACCGATGTCGGACCAATCGAATCCATGTATGTCCCCGCGACATCAACACCAATAGCAAGCTCAACATGGGGCACCCTAGACCCCTACGCCATCCTCCAAGTCCCCGAATACGAAGAGTTCGTCCCCGCCGCCCAACCATTCGATTTTCCCTCAGTCTCCATCGAAGTTGACTTCTCAGGCACAACCCTCCGCGATATCCTCCAAGGCACCGAAGAATACCCAGGCGTCCCACGCCTCTTCTGGGTCTCCACAGGCATGGCCGTCATGGGGCTCGATGTCCAAAGACAAGCACTCCAAAACGACGGCTCATGGTCATCCTCAGAATCAATCTCCACCCCACCAGGCACCCCGCTCCCTACCAACGCCGTCAATAAAAACGACGGACTCGTCCGCCTCAACACCATCATCGCAAGCGCACAAGAAGTCGCAAGCCAAGTCATGAGGCCAATGTTCCCCCCAACAATCTCAGGCCCACTCTGGCAACCACCATCAGACTCCCTCGACTCCGAATCCTCAACACTCACCGAAATCCAAAAAGCCCAACGCCAACTCGCACGCCTAACCGCCGAAGTCAATCGACTCAAAAACCCAACAAGGTCCACCAGCAGCTCAACGCGATCAACCGGGACACGCGCAAGCTCCTCCCAAAGAGGCTCCCGCAGCAGCAGCAGCAGCAGCAGTAGTGGGGGACGCTCAACAGGCAAAAGCAATATCAACGATCAAAAAATCGAACACCTTGAATCCCAGATCGAAACAGTCCAAGCCGCCCTCGAACGCCTCGGCGTCGAATCCGACCTCGCCATCGCCGCTTCCTCAGATATCCTCGATCAAGAGTTCATCCAACTCTGGGCCCACGACCTGGGCGTAACCGCAGGCGACACCTACCGCTACAGAACCCGCATAGTCCTCAACAACCCATACTTCCGCAAAGGCCCATACCTCGACGAAACAAATGAAGCCCAGCAAGCACTCACCATCGAACCATTCGCCAATGGCCAATGGTCCCAGTGGTCAGAGCCCGTCGCCGTCGGTTCCAAAGAATTCTTCTTCGTCACAGAAGCCTCCAAACCAGTCATAGGCGAACAACTCCCACAAGCAAGAATCGAACTCTACTCCATGTACTACGGCTACTACCGCCGCACCTCCCTCAGCCTCGCCCCAGGACAACCCCTACTAGGCGAGATGCGCATCTCATCAGACCTCTTCCTCATGGACACAGACGCCATCAAATCCAATGATGTCGCAGGATACATCCAAAGCATCAACGAAGACCGAAGATCCCGCCAGAACAACACAGAACTCCCCCAAGGGCTCTCCTCGGCCCCAAGCCGCCTCTCAATCAATCTCGACTCCTACATGATCGAAATCGCCAACGACCCGCTCAGCCAAAGCAACGCCCAAGGCTCCCAAGACCTACGCCTGCTCTTCCGCCTAGCCGATGGCTCAATTGACAGCAGAATCCCCGCAATCGAACGCGGATCCCGGCTTTACAAACAAGCCCAGTCCTCAGCGACCATGGCATCACGCGCACGACTCCGCCCAACAGGCCAGCCCGCAAAATCCGAGGCCGCCGATCTCTTTATCTCCATCGATCCATAATTAAGAGCCCATCAAGCCGATTCCCTCAATCTCATCAAAACCCTCAATCCCCGCCTCAGAGCGGGGTTTTTAATGGACCCACCTTCCAGAGCCGCCGCAACTGGTACCAAACCCGAAGCAGGGCGCACTTTCCACACCATCCCGGAGTACGAATTGTGAAGAATTGTGACCTCAATTGCAGAATTGTAGCCCTTCAAATTTGATCCAAGAAATCGAAGGTGTACTATCTCCCCGCGACTCAAACCGAGTCACACACAAGTCAGTAAGGTTGATCCTTCTGACCTGGCATCTTTGACAAGTGAATGACGACGAGCAGATACAGATGCACCAACCCCACAGGGTTGAATGCAGACTGTATTGAGAATGAATAACTAACGAACGAGAAAATCTCATTTATGCGTCTGAATGGTGCCAGTAAAGTGCAAGACACCTCTTATAAAGAAGAGCTTGGCGGAGCTGGTTGGCTGTCCTGATCCCTCAGCAGAGGAGGGCGGTCATTGACGGAACGATTGAAACCTGATGTATGTATCATGTGAAAGCATAATACATGGATCGGCGCTTGGTCGGGTTGATCAAACTACAAAGGGCACATGGCGGATGACTTGGCGTCAAGAGGCGATGAAAGACGTTGGAACCTGCGAAAAGCTTCAGGGAGCTGGTAACCAAGC
>JAESRA010000153.1 GCA_016764895.1 Phycisphaerales bacterium
AAGGTCGGGTCGGATGATCTAGAATCTGGACCCCGCCTCTTGAACGGGGGTATGAGATTTTGCATGAAGGAGTATTCGTATGGCATGGTTCGGACGCAAAGACAAGGCATCTACTCAACCGGTTCAATCCACCTCTGCGGTTCAATCCGCGCCAACGCCAAGCGTCCGCCCTCCCGTACAGACATCATCGAATCCTGAGCGTGAGCAACACATTCTGGAGTTGGGTTCTGAGATGCTTGACATTGCCAAGGCGCACAAGTCGGGGATGCTTTCGAAGCAGTTTTACCAGGACAAGATTATGGACTGGTCGATGAAGGATCATCATTTTAAGGTGCAGATGTTTCGGTTTGTGGATGCGTTTCCGTCGCTTACCACGCCTGAGATGGTGCATGACCATTTGGTGGATTACATGAGCCAGCCGGGGGTCAAGGCGCCGCCTGGGATGGACCTTGCGCTCAAGGCCGGTGGGGTTGCCAAGACATTGGCGGCCAAGACGATTTCTGGGCAGATTACGGGGATGGCGAAGAACTTTATTGCCGGGACCAATGCGGCCGATGCGTTGCCGATGCTGTCGAAACTTTGGAAACAGGGGATTGCGTTTAGTGTTGATTTACTTGGCGAGGCGTGTGTGTCGAGCGCGGAGGCCGATGCGTATCAGGGGAAGTATTTGGATTTGGTTGAGAATCTTGTTGGGGCGGCTTCGGAATGGCCCGCGAGTGATCGGTTGGAGAAGGATCATTTGGGGGGGGTGCCTCGGGTGAATGTTTCGATTAAGGTGACGAGTTTGTGCGCTTTGTTTGATCCGATTGCACCGGAGTCTTCTATTGCCGACTTTATGGAGCGGGCCAGGCCGATCTTTGAGGCGGCTCATCGGAATGGGGTGTTGATTAACTTTGATATGGAACAGTATGAGCTGAAGGATTTGACACTTGAGGCCTTTATGCATGCGTGTGATGCGGTTGATTTTGAGGCCGGGCTTGCGATGCAAGCGTATCTCAAATCTGGGGTTGCCGATGCCAAGCGGATTTGTGAATGGGCGGTGCGGACGGGGCGTGTTGTCACGGTGCGGCTGGTGAAGGGGGCGTATTGGGATTTTGAGACGATTCATGCGGAGCAGGAGGGGTGGCCTTGCCCGGTGTGGCATGAGAAGTGGCAGACGGATCAGTGCTTTGAAGAGATGGTTGAAGTGTTTTTGGATGCGTGTCCGACTGAGCCCGGTGAGGGTGGGGTGAAGTTGGCGCTTGGGTCGCACAATGTGCGGTCGATTGGGGCCGCGCTTGCGGGGCTTGAGAAGCGGGGGTTGCCACGCGAAGCCATTGAGTTGCAGATGTTGCATGGGATGGCCGATCAGCTCAAACATGCGGCGGCGGAGATGGGGATTCGGGTGCGGGAGTATGTGCCTGTGGGAGAGATGATTCCGGGGATGGCGTATCTTGTGCGGCGGCTGCTTGAAAATACATCGAATGAATCTTGGCTCAAGGCGGGGTTCATGGACGACGCGGATACCAGTGTGCTGCTGGCTGATCCGGCGACGCTTGCGCCGGTCGAGTTGAAGCAGGACTTGGTGGATATTGCTGCGGAGCGGCATGGGTTGTCGCCGAGTGATGCGCGGGTTGGGGATGGGAGGCCGTTTTATACTGAGCCATTGCGAGATTTTGCGGAGGCGGATCAGCGCGGGGCGTTTGGGAAGGCCGTGAGAAGTGCGGTTGTGCCGAGTGTTGCCAATGACCGGACTGTTGAGCAGGGTAAGGCGATGATTGATGAGGCGGACGGCGCGTTCCCGGCTTGGCGGGATTTTGATCCGTATTTGCGGTCGAAGGTTTTGACGCTGGTGGCGCAGATGATGCGGGATCGACGGGATGAACTTTCGGGGATGATGTGTAAGGAAGCACGCAAGGCTTGGCGTGAGGCCGACGGGGATGTGTGTGAGGCGATTGATTTTTGTGAGTATTACGCTCGGCTTGCGCCTTCGCTTTCTGAGCGGTCACGGCTGGGCAAGTTTATTGGGGAGCTTGATGAGTTGTGGTATCAGCCTAAGGGGGTTGCGGTTGTGATTTCGCCTTGGAACTTTCCGCTGGCGATTTGTTGCGGGATGACGGTTGCGGCGCTTGTGACGGGCAATACGGTTGTGGTCAAGCCTGCGGAGCAGACGCCTGGGATTGCAAAAGTCATGTTTGAGATGCTCAGTGATGCGCTCGGGCAGGTTGGTGCGCCGAGTGGCGTGTTGCACTTCTGTCCGGCTCCGGGGGAGACGACTGGGGCTGCGCTTGTGCGTGATCCACGGGTCAATGTGATTGCGTTTACGGGGTCCAAGGCGGTGGGTTTGAATATTATTGAGGCGGCGGGGATTACGCCTGAAGAACAGTCGCATGTCAAGCGGGTGGTGTGTGAGATGGGCGGGAAGAACGCGATCATCGTTGATGTGAGTGCTGATTTGGATGAGGCGGTGCTTGGTGTTCGGTACTCGGCGTTTGGGTTCCAGGGACAGAAATGTTCGGCGTGTTCGCGGTGTATTGTGGTTGATCCTGAGGGGCCTGAGGGGCGGCGGATGAAGCTGTTTTTGGAGCGACTTGGTGAAGCGACCAAGACGCTGGTGCTTGGGGAGGCGGTTGATCCGAACTCGGATGTTTCGCCTGTGATTGATGGGGAGGCGGCGGGGAATATTGAGCGGTGTATTGAATCGGCTCGGTCTGAAGGTTTGAACGAACTGGTCGGGGCGAAAGATTTTCCGAAGGCGGGCATTGATGATTTGATTGCGCCGCATATTTTTACGGGCGTGGCCGAGAGCAACACGATTTATACGCAGGAGATTTTCGGTCCTGTTTTGGCGGTGATTCATGCGAAGGATTTTGATGAAGCGTTGCGGCTGGCCAATGGGCATGCGTACAAACTCACCGGCGGGGTCTTTACGCGCAAGCCGACGCATATTGATCGGGCTAAGCGGGAGTTCCGGGTTGGGAACTTGTATGTTAATAGAGGGTGTACGGGTGCGCTGGTTGGGCGGCAGCCGTTTGGTGGGTTTGGGATGTCGGGTGTTGGGTCCAAGGCGGGTGGGCCTGAGTATTTGATGCAGTTTGTTGATCCGCGGGCGTGCTGTGAGAACACGATGCGGCGTGGGTTTGCGCCGGAGCTTTAGACAGGTTCCGATAAATGAGGCGATGTCTATATTAACTTGCCATGCTTTGGATTGGTTTGCATATATGGATATGCAGAGAGCCTTGCCATCTCGTACCGCCTTTACGCTTGTTGAAATTCTTATCGTGGTTGTTATCCTGGGAATCTTGGCGGCGATTGTGGTGCCTCAGCTTGCTGGGACGACGCGTGATGCGCAGATTGGGGCCTTTATATCGAGTATAAAAACCTATGCGGGGGCGGCTGAATATTACAGTGTCAAGGTTGGGAGCTATCCGGTTGATGGGAGTTCTGGGGCGGTTCCTGCTGGATTTGAGGATTACATCGATCCCGATGAATGGACCGCTGCCACTCCTATGGGTGGGGTTTGGGATACTGAGTTTAATGATTCGGGCATCACTGCGGCGATTGGTGTTCATTTTAATGGCGGGGACAATCCTGGTGATGCGGTGATGCTGCTGGTTGATGAGCGGTTTGATAATGGGGATCTGGCAACCGGATCATTTCAGAAACTTGGCGGGGATCGGTATTATTATGTGCTGGCGCAGTGAGTGGTTGGGGCTTGAAGAAACGGGCTGGAAGCCCGTTCTAC
>JAESRA010000154.1 GCA_016764895.1 Phycisphaerales bacterium
GAAAACTGGTTCCTGAGTTTGGCTGATGCCAAGGAGAAAGTCCGAGCATGGCGACTGCACTACAATACTGACCGACCCCACAGCGCCTTGGGCAATCTGGCCCCCGAGGAGTTCGCTGCTTTATCTGGCCAGGCTAGCCTGGCCAGATAAAGCATGAAGCATCACCTTCAAGCTGGTACAGAAACGGGTACAAGCGTAAACGCCACTGCCCTAACATAGGGAGTGGTACAGAATATGGGGGCAGGTCACCATAACCAAGTTGCGCCGCATAACTTCTCTAGCCACCTCGGTCTTGCGGATGCTTTCTAGAGCAGTCAATGGATCGGCGTTCAAGCTCCTCTGTTCGAATTCGGCAACAAGTTCAGGTTCCAAATTCTCAATAACAATCGACGATTGCCCTGATGCTTCAGCATCGCATAGAGCCTTGACCATCTGATCATGCAAAATGAACGCATAAAGATATGAAAGCCGTTGTTTCTTTGTCCGTTTGGGATTGTTCACCATGGGCATAATCAGTCATCCGCCTTATCGCCATCCTTGATGACAAACTTCGCATCGAGCCGGGCAACTTCGCTGGCAAGCCCGGCGAGTTTGACAGACTTCAAGACTTCTTCGAAGTCCTTATACGCAGCCGGTGCTTCGTCGATCGGGTAGTTTCGACAGTTTGAGAGGATATCACGATCCTTGAACGACTGATCGACATCCTTCTGGTTAAGTTCACGCTTTGCCTTGGTGCGTGACATCGCCCGTCCGGCGCCGTGGTTGACGCTGTAGCATGACAACGCGGCTCCGGCATCGGCAACCATGACGGCTGACCCGTCCTGAGGATTACCAGGCAGCAAAATCGGGTGCCCGGTATCGGCGAACGGCGTGTCCTTGAGGCCGTGGTGTCCTGCGGGGAATGCGCGAGTCGCGCCCTTGCGATGCACCCATTGGAGTTGATCGTTGACCATTTCCTTGCACGCGATGTTGTGGCTGATGAAGTACACCAGCCGGCCATCAATACCAGGAAGTATCTCTTGGAACGCATCAAGCACAAGCGCGTTGATCAACAGGTGATTGACCGTTGCGAAGTTCGCGCCCAGCGACATATCGTCGATGTAGTCGTTGGCTTCTTGCGATCCCAATGGTGCATAGACAAGGTTCCGGTCACCGCCGGGCAGTGGGATGTCCCATTTGGCAAAGCGATCTTGCAGAGTTCGGAACTGTCCGGCTGCCAGATCGTGACCGAAACCGCGTGAACCACAGTGCGAGAGAAACGCGACGCCGCCATCAACAAGCCCAAAGACCTCGGCGGTCTTCTTTGCACGATCCGATTCGCCTACGCGGACAACTTCACATTCGCCGAAGTGATTACCGCCGCCGTAGGAACCGAGTTGGCGCATCTTTCCTGCGAACCGCTCTCCGAACCGGAGACGCTTTCCGGTATTGAACTGCGGTTCGTTGCACAGAAGTTCGAGCCGAGCAGCGAGCGCATCATGGGTTCCATCATGGCCGACATGGGCACTGTCTTCGCACCGCTGGGCCCACTCTGGCGGTATTCCAAGCTGCTCACAAACATCAACCGATGCCCCCTCGGCCACCAACTGACGCCCAAGCTCTTCAGACACAGGGCGAGCCTTCTTGACATGACGCTGACCACGCCCAGTACCCGTTGGCGTGCGCTCACAAATCGCATCGATCAACGCGCGGCGGGTCTCACGATCGACAATCGCATCTTCATCAATATCAACAGCAAGCAAGCTCATCGAACACTTGATATCCACGCCAACCGGACCCGGATAAATATGCGTAGGCGAGGCCATCACGCAGCCAACGGGCGCTCCATATCCAACATGGGCATCGGGGTTGAGTACCACTTGTGATACACCCGGCGCCATCGCCGAGTTGATGGTTTGACGGAGCGTACCTTCATCGAAGGTCTTACGGATCGCCTCGGTACCGATGACGGTGATCGGCTTCTGGTTATTGGGCAATGGCAAGATCGCGGTGGCTTCACCGGTTTCGATCAACTTATTTTCTTTCATCTCATCCATGATACACTCCTTCAAAATAGTATCCGTTTTTGAACTGCCCCGGCAGGACTCGAACCCGCGGCCTCCGCATTCGTAGTGCGGCACTCTCATCCAACTGAGCTACGAGGCATTCGCTTTTGCGATCTGATTGTCAATGACTCCGGCAGGATTCGAACCTGCAACATTCGGTTTCTAAAACCGACGCCTCTGCCAGTTGGGCTACGAAGTCTTGTTCTTTCAAAGCATCCCACCCGCCTTCACGGGCGGGATGCGTCCTTCACTTCACCGCCTCACGCTTGGATGAGGCTGCTGATCTGCTCGCACAGATCACCCTGCCCGAGCAGCGCGGCAGCTTGCTGAGTTGGAATACGCTTATGCAGTTGTTGTGCCAAACTGAGCGATCTGTGTTTTTGAACTGTAAAGGCTGATTACGAAGATTTCGAGCTGTAGGCAAATCCTGTTTGCTGATGTATATTTATCGCAATCTATCCGATATTATCCTTCATGCAGAAATCAAAGCGGAAACCTGTTGTGATCATCGGACTCCTCGGCACCACCTTGGACACCGGCAAAGGCTCCAAACGATGGGAACGCTGGAGGCCAACAGTGTCCCTCTGCCAGCACGATGACTTTGTCGTCGACCGGCTCGAACTCATCCACAACAGACGAACCACCGCTCTCGCAGAGCAAATTGAAAAAGACATCCACTCAGTATCACCAGAGACCAAAATCGTTCGCCATGTCGTCGAGATGCGCGACGCCTGGGACTTCGAAGAGGTCTACACCACGCTCCACGACTTCGCCAAAGGCTATTCATTCGATACCGACCGCGAGGACTACCTTGTTCACATCACCACCGGCACCCATGTCGCGCAAATCTGCAACTTCCTGCTGACCGAAACTGGCTACTTCCCAGGCAAGCTGATCCAAACCTCTCCGCCGCGAGGCAGCAAAGAAGCGCCGGGTCGATATCAGATCATCGACCTTGATCTCTCGAAGTACGACCGGCTTGCATCACGATTTGAGCGTGAATACGAGGACGCCGTCGCCTCGCTCAAGGATGGTATCGAGACTCGCAACAAGGCGTTCAACGCGCTCATTGATCGCATCGAGCATGTCGCCGCGCGTACAACCGATCCGATCCTGCTCACCGGCCCCACTGGCGCAGGCAAGTCCCGACTCGCCAGCCGAATCTTCGAACTCCGCAAACACCGGCACCTCGTCACCGGCCATCTCGTTGAAGTGAACTGCGCCACCATCCGTGGCGACTCCGCAATGTCCACGCTTTTCGGACATACAAAAGGAGCATTCACAGGCGCCGTGACAAATCGACCCGGACTCCTCCGCCGAGCCGACGGCGGCACACTCTTCCTCGATGAAATCGGCGAACTGGGCATCGACGAACAAGCGATGCTTCTGCGGGCGATCGAAGAAAAACGATTCACCCCGCTCGGCTCTGATATCGAGGTATCAAGCGATTTTCAACTGATCGTCGGCACGAATCGAAACCTGATTGAACGCGTACGCCAAGGCACCTTCCGCGATGATCTGCTCGCTCGAATCAATCTATGGACATTCGATCTCCCAGCACTGCGCAACCGCCCAGAGGACATCGAACCCAACATCGAGTATGAACTCGAACGATTCTCTCAGACCCGAAACCAGCTTGTGCGATTCAGCAAAGAAGCTCACCGCAAGTTCCTCGCCTTCGCAACTTCACCAGAAGCAACCTGGCCGGGCAACTTTCGGGATCTCAACGCAGCACTCACCCGAATGGCCACGCTCGCGCCCGGAGGACGAATCACGGTTGATACGGTCAACGAGGAAACTGATCGGCTCTGCGCACTGTGGAAACCAACAAACACCACCGGCTGCAATTTCGAACTCTCCAACCTGCTCACGCCCGAGCAAATTAATGAGATCGACCTTTTCGACCAAGCCCAGCTTGCGATGGTCATCGAGACTTGCCAAGCATCGAAGTCCCTATCCGATGCCGGCCGAAGGCTTTTCGCCGCCTCGCGCAACCGACGATCTTCGACAAATGATTCAGATCGAGTCCGCAAGTACTTAGCCAAGTTTGGATTGAGCTGGGACCTGCTTACAACGACACACTCCACCAAATAACCCATTCTTGTTCACATGCACTTTTTTTAAAATGCTTAAAATTCAATCTACCTTTGATGCCTGTTGCATATATGCCATAGATATTTAAAAATTGCATACCCTCAACCCCCCAACCCCCCAACCCCCAACCCTCCATAAGAGAATAGGGGCTTTATGCTTTGATGATCCGAGCGCCGATGTGATCTGGGTCAATGTCAGCACGGCCCATCGCATTGCGTGTATCGACCACAAGATTGGCATGTCGCGCGATGATTGACCAGTCGATGATGCTGTGGTCTGTCACCACAAGTACGCAGTCAGCCGAGGCAAGCTCGTCGGGACTCAGTTCAGTGGATTCGAGCTTGTACGGATAGCGACGCATAGATGGGAATGACGGAATGTGCGGGTCATGGTACTTGACGACCGCTCCCTTCTCCCAGAGCAGCTTGATAATCTCGGCGGCCGGTGATTCGCGGACATCATCCACATCAGGCTTGTACGCAAGGCCTACAACCAAAATAGTCGCACCCCGCAGTGCCTTGCACTCATCGTTGAGCGACTCCATCACCCGGCGCACAACATGAGCGGGCATATTCTGGTTAATCTCTCCGGCAAGCTCGATGAACTTGGTCTCCAGCCCCACCTCCTTGGCTTTCCACGAAAGATAAAACGGGTCGATCGGAATGCAGTGACCCCCAAGCCCAGGCCCAGGATAAAACGCCTGGAATCCGAACGGCTTGGTCTTGGCGGCTTCGATAACCTCCCAAATATCAATATCCATCCGGTCAAACACAATCTTGAGCTCGTTGACCAACGCGATATTCACTGAGCGATAGACATTCTCCAAAATCTTGGCCGCCTCGCCAATCTCAGCACTGGCAACAGGGTGAATCTGATCGATGCATGTGCGATAGAACTCGGTCGCCAGCGCACCAGATGCAGGGTCTATGCCTCCGACAATCTTGGGGATCATCGAAGTCGCCATCCCGACGCGGCCCGGATCCTCACGCTCAGGCGAATACGCCACAAAGAAATGCTCGCCCGACTTAATCGCCAGCCCGCGCTCCTCGGCGGCACGGTTCAAGATCGGAAGTACCTCATCGCGTGTTGTCCCCGGATAGGTTGTCGATTCCAGGATAACCATCTGCCCCTGGCGAAGTACCTTGCCCACAATCTCGGTGCTTCCGGTGACATACTTGAGATCGGGTTCGCGGTGGTCTCCCAAGGGGGTGGGTACGCAGAGGATCACGATGTCGGCCTCTGCAAGCACGGCCCCGTCGTGACTGGCCTCAAACCGATCCGACTCCGCCAGCCCCCTAACCAACGCGTCGCCGAGATGCTTGAGGTACGATTCGCCCTTGCGGAGATGATCTATCTTCGATTGATCGACATCAAACCCGATCACCCGATACCCCGCGTCATGAACCGCCTGCACCAGCGGGAGCCCCACATACCCGAGCCCCACTACACCCACCCGAGCGGTCCGGGATCTGATTTTTTCAAGCAGCACCCGTCCCGGTTCGGAATGAATCAATGATTCCAGGTCTTTGTCGGTCGCGTGTTCGGTCATGGCGTGCTCGATCGTGCTCATTGGTTTCATGTTTCCCATACGGTCATTGCCGAGTCGATCTCGACCATGATTCTTGCAAGAGACTATGGTAGGTCGCTCAATCCTAAAGGCAGGCTCGGCCCGCTGGTACAACCAGGCTGCTGGCCCGCCCGTAGCGTCTATACGCCGGAAACAAGCGGCTGTTTCACGGGCTTGAAAGAGTCGCCTTGGCCCTTTCAATGGGTGCCAGAGTGCTATCATTCGGCTGCTCACCGGGCCTACCTCATCGGCAGGGCCGGGTGAACAGGGAGTTGAGTATGCAAAATTGGAACGGGTCTACACCACGCATCGCGGTCTTGGGCTGTGGCGGCTGGGGCAAAAATATCATCCGCACCCTAGAACGGGTCCACAGCGTCGCCGCGATCGCTGATCCTTCTACAGAGGCCCGGAATCTCGGAAGCCAACTCGCTCCTGACGCCAAGGTCTTTGACGACCCCGCCAGCGTGATCGACGACCCCACCATCGATGCGGTGATGATCGCGACCCCCGCCGAAACCCACTTCGAGCTCGCTAAACGCGCAATCCTGGCGGGCAAAGATGTCTTTGTCGAAAAACCAATGACCATCGAACCGGGCGAATCCCAGCAGCTCACCGACCTGGCTAAAAAGCACGGCCGGGTTTTAATGGTGGGACACCTCCTCGAATACCACCCCGCAATCCTCAAACTCAAAGAATTGATCCTCTCAGGTGAACTCGGCGAAGTCCGCTATGTGATCTCCAACCGCCTCAACCTTGGAAAAATCCGAACCCACGAAAATGCACTCTGGAGCTTTGCACCCCACGATATCGCCGTCCTCATCCGGCTCATCGGTGCTGATCCAATCCAAGTCGTCTGCACAGGCGGCGGGTATGTCTCGCCCAATGTCGCCGATGTCACCGTCACCCAACTCCTCTTCTCCAACGGAACACGCGGACATATCTTCGTCTCCTGGCTCCACCCCTACAAAGAACAGAAACTCATCATCGTTGGTTCCAAAAAAATGGCAAGCTTCGATGATGTCGCCCGCGAACTCGTCCTCTACGACCAGCGCGTCGATTGGAACGACGGCGATCCCGTCGCTGTCAAGGGCGAAGGAACCCCCGTCGAATTCGACAGCACCTCCCCGCTTGATCTAGAGTGCGCCCACTTTGTCAACGCCGTCGCAACCGGGACCAACCCTCGCACAACCGGCAGCGATGGTGTCAAAGTGCTCAATATCCTCCACGCCGCCCAACGCTCGATGATGCTCAACGGGGCCCCAATCAATCTAGACCCGTCCCCCAATGACCAGACCACCGCAGAAGGATCGCCCGTCCGCGATGGCTCGCTCGCCCAACCAGCCCTTTGAAAACCCTCTCGTAGGTGACCACAATGCCCGAACTTGTTCATGTCAATGTTAAAATCCATCAAACCGCCTGCGTCGATTCACCCTGCGACATCGGCGAAGGTTCAAGCATCTGGCACTACTCCCACATCATGCCCAACTGCACGATCGGAACCAAAGTCAACATCGGACAAAATGTCGTCGTCTCCCCAGGTGTCACCATCGGGCATGGCTGCAAAATCCAAAACAATGTAAGCATCTACACAGGAGTCACCCTCGAAGACTATGTCTTCTGTGGCCCCAGCATGGTCTTTACCAATGTCATCAACCCACGATGCGAAATCCCGCGCCGCGATCAATACAAAAAAACACGCGTCGGATACGGAGCAAGCATCGGAGCAAACGCCACCATCGTCTGCGGCCACAACATCGGACGCTTCGCCTTCATCGGTGCCGGTGCCGTCATCACCAAAGATGTCCCCGACTACGCCCTCATGGTCGGCGTCCCCGCCAAACGCAGCGGATGGGCCTGCCGGTGCGGAGATATTCTTCCTGCAATCGTCAATGACACAACCACCTGCCAGTGCGGCAACCAATACAAACAATCCTCAGAAACCGGCGAACCCCGCCTAGTCCCAATCAAAGAACACGACCCAGTCGCTGTCCAAGCATAACAAACACACCTCAGAAACGAATTACGATCCACCGCCAACACCTCCAGGCGTGGTCCACAAAGGAATCAAGATGTCCCAAATCAATGTCCCACTCCTCGATCTCAAAGCCCAGTACAACGACCTCCGCGACGAACTAGAACCCGTCATCCGAGGCGTCATCGAAGATCAGTGGTTCATCATGGGCCCGCAGGTCGCCGAGTTCGAAAAAGAACTCGCAGAGTATGTCGGTGTCAAGCACGCAATCGGGTGTGCTTCTGGCAGCGATGCCCTCCTACTTGCCCTCATGGTCCACGGGGTCGGCCACCAAAAAGACCAGCCCAGACAACAAGTCATCTGCCCTTCATACACCTTCTTCTCAACAGCCGGCAGCATCTCGCGCCTCGGCGCCGAACCTGTGTTTGCCGACATCGATCCCGTCACCTACAACATGGACATCGAGCACACACGCCAGCTCGCCAAAAACACCACAAACCTCGCCGCCATCATCCCCGTCCACCTGTTCGGTCAGTCGATCGACATGGACGCATGGATCGCACTCGGAGAGGAGTTGGGTGTCCCCATTATCGAGGACGCCGCCCAATCGCTGGGGACCAAAGACGCGACAGGAACCCCTGTTGGCTCGCGAGGGTCGATCGGTTGTTTCAGTTTCTTCCCATCTAAAAATCTCGGCGCCTTTGGCGATGGCGGGGCCGTCACGACCAACGACGATGCTCTGGCCGACAAACTCCGCCTCCTTCGTGTTCATGGCGGCAAGCCCAAATACTACCACAGCGTCATCGGGTTCAACTCCCGCCTCGACGCCCTCCAAGCCGCGATCCTCCGCGTCAAACTTGGGCACCTCGAAGAATGGCACACCAAACGCATCGCCAACGCCCACCGGTACACCAAGCTCTTCCAAGAGAATGGCGCTCTCGACAGCTCGGTGCCATTGACAACAAACCCAGAAGCCCCGGCCATCAGAACTCCTACAGGGGTTGCTGATCCAGCGAGGCATATTTACAATCAATATGTCATCCGCGTCCCGGCCGCGATCCGTGACACTCTCCGCGAAGAACTCAAATCCAAAAATATCGGAAATGAAGTCTACTACCCCGTCCCTCTGCACATGCAAGAGTGCTTCGCGGATCTGGGCGGAACCAAAGGCGACCTGCCCCATTCAGAACTCGCCGCCGCCGAAACCATCGCCCTGCCTGTGTTCCCAGAACTCACCGATGAGCAAGCCCGCTATGTCGTCGAGACCGTCGTGGCCTTCGTCAACCAGCACGCCCCGCAGCCAGCATAAATACCAGGACTTATGCCCAAACATGACTCCATGCGAATCCTGCTGCTCAACGACTATCAATCGCTCGGCGGGGTTGAAGTCGTCGTCGATCGCACCGCAGAACTCCTCACCAAGCAAGGGCACGAGGTCCGCGTCTTGACCGGCGATCAATGTGCCGGGTCCCAAAACCCATTGGGCTACATTTCATCGCGCAGAGCCAAGCGGTCACTGAAAAAGATACTCCGGGACTTTGGCCCCGAGGCGATCCACATCCACAACCTCTACCACCTACTCTCCCCCGCGATTCTTGGAGTATGCAAATCCTACTGCGCCCAAACCGGCGCACGGCTCATCATGACCGTTCACGATCACCACCTCGTCTGTCCAAACCCCGGAGGGTGCTACTGGAAATCCGGGCAGCGGCACATCGCCCCGATGCCCGTCGCCTCTGGCCTGCTTCCGATGCTCGCCCGCCGCTGGGACCATCGTTCAAGAACCCACAGCGTGCTCCGTGTTCTTCAGCGGTACTGGAACTACACGCTCCACGCAAGGCACCTGATCCCCGATACCATCCTCAGCCCCGCGCCCACACTGGCCAAGCTGGTCAGCGAACTCGGGCACCCCGATGTCCGCGTTGTCTTGAATCCTCTTGCAGATAAACCAGGCGTGCTTCGCCCAACTGCTGTTGATTTCCTCCGCGTCGCGATAGCCGGACGCATCGATCCAGAGAAAGGGGTTGCCGTCATCATCGAGCATTGGCCTCGTGATCTCAAGGCGACGATCCAAATCGCTGGCCAAGGAACCGACCTGGAGCGTTGCAGGCAAATCTACGCTTCACGCAAGACCGCATCAGATGCACTCAGCGTAGAGTTCCTCGGACATCTCCCGCATAAAGAAGCCATGTGTGTGATCGCCCGCGCCGATCTGCTCATCGTCCCTTCCATCGGCCCCGAAGTCGCCCCGCTCGTTCTTGATGAAGCGATCATTGCGGGAACGCAAATCTTAATCTCAGACCAACCAGCACTCCGCGCAGCCGTCGAGCGATTGGGTCATGGATGGGTCTTTGACCCAGCGGATCCATCCGATTTCGATAAAAAACTCCGAGAGATCGAAGCGGCCCGCCTCAGCGGCATTCTCCTCCCCAAAGAACACTCCAAAACGCTCCCCGGCCGATCTCCAGAAACCTACATCAACGAACTACTCGCCGCCTACACAGGACACCCCTCCCCAGCCCATCGTTGAAACCAATGGAGCATCATGACCCGCTTAGGTGGGTCTGTAGCACTTTTCGGATTGGCGTTCTGATTGGCATTCAGCATGGGGAGCCCTTACTATCCCTCGCTAGAGTCATGGCGGATTACAATCCGTCTCTTCAAGGAACGAGTCCTGATGCGATTGTTGATTGTTTCGCCCTACTTCCCTCCCCAACCCGGGGCCGCGTCCGTCCGCGTCTGGTCGCTCGCACAAGAAGCCGTCAACGCGGGAATCCAGACAGATGTGCTGACCGTTACAAAATACGAAGACCAAATAAGCGATTGGTCCGCGACAACCGACGCCAAAGTCCACGAAATCCAAGGACATCCCCCGGCAATGCTAACCCGGTTCCGGCAAACCGGTTCAGTGGGGCATCAGCCTAAAGGCTCGCGTATTGGTCGCCAAATATCTGCAATCCGCTCCCGGACAGGAGTATTTGCCTCGGTACGGATGCCCGACCTCACCGACTACTGGGTCAAGCCAGCAGTCGAGTGGGCACGCGATACATACGCCCGTGACGGCCAATGGGATGTCGTACTCAGTTCCAGCGGCCCATACACCGCCCATCTCGTCGCAATGCAAATCAAACGCGCACACATGGCGCGATCCTGGGTCACCGACTTCCGTGACCTCTGGACAGCCAACCATGCCTACCAAGGCCTGTTCCCCTACACCGTCTACGAGCGCCGGCTTGAACGCGAAGTACTCGCCCAGACCGACGCGATTTCAACCGTCAGCAAGCCGCTGGCCCAGTGGTTGGGCAAGCGGTTGGGCAACCGGAGCCCGGCTCCGGTTTGGGTTATTTTCAATGGGTACGGAGAGCGAGCACCATCGGGCTCCACTCCGCCAGCGAATCATTCGTGGGCTCCCGATCGCCCGATCCGCCTAGCCTATACAGGACAGCTCTACCCGAACTTCCAAAACGCCTGCCCGCTATTGAACGCGATCGCTCGGCTGCGAGCAACGGGAACAGATATCAAACTCACTGTTGCGGGTGCTTCGACTGAATCATGGGCCAAGCTCGCCAGGTCCGCTGGACTACGCATCGGTGACGACCAAGGTCTGGAACTGCTGGGCGAAATTTCGCACCAACAAGCAATCGAACTTCAGCGCCGATCCAGTGCCCTTGTGGGATTTGAGTGGAATGATCCCAAGGCCGGCGTCCTTACCAATAAACTCTTTGAATACATCGCCGCCGGGCCGTTGATTGTATTGACCGGCCCATCAGGCCCGATGCATGAACTCGTAAAGAGAACCGGACGGGGAATCCATCTGGGGGATCATGCCGACGGGATCGAGCAATCAATCCGCGGCCTCATCGAAGGAAAACAACCGTTTCCAACGATTGTCGAATCAGAAGTAGAGTCTCTGAGTCGTGAGCACCAGTCATCCCGGCTCATCGACCGGATCATCGATCTAAACCGAGGATTGAATCGGTGAACCCAAGCACACCCTTGCGATGCTGGCGCACATGCGCCCAGCAATTTTGGTATAATATTTCATAGTCATACATTGCGGAGTAATCGTGGAAGACAACCATACCAATCACATCGATCAACTCAAGGCCTCTATCGAACAACTCACAAGCCGCTTCGACGAACTGGCTTCCCGTCTCGAACATTTGGAACGAGAGGGTTCACAACCAATCGCCCCCCCAAAACCCGCGCCAGCTTCAAGCTCTCCGGATTCCATCGCCGCACCGCACCCAGTGGAGCAGAAGGAGCAGAGGGTTACCCCGCCTCACATCATCACCGCACGGCAAAATCGGCTCGACGCCGCTGCTAAAAAGAAGACCAATCTACACAAAGCCAATCTGCACAAAACCAATCTGCACAAAACAAAGCCGCACAAGAAACCAAAGCCCGCAAGCTTTGATTTCAGCAAACTCGAATGGTTCCTCGGCGTCCGCGGGCTCGCAATCCTCGGCATGCTCATCGTCGTCGTGGGCATAGGCTCGTTCCTCAAGCTCGCAGTTGACGAAGGCTGGATCGCCGCCATCTCACCAGCAACCCGCTGCGCCGTCTCCGCACTCTTCGGACTCTCGCTAATCGGTACCGGCGAACTCCTCCGAAGACGAATCAACCCGCTCGCGTCCTCAGGAATCTCAGCAGCCGGGATCGCCGTCGTCTACGCCTCCATCCTCGCAGCCACCAAACTTTATGCGCTCATCGACACACCAGTCGCCTTCATCCTGATGGCCCTGGCGACCATCACCGGCATACTCCTTGGCTCCCTCTCCAACCGCGTCATGCTCGCGATGCTCTCTTTAATCGGCGCCTTCGCCGCCCCACTCCTTCTCTCAACCGGAGAACCATCCTTTATTGTGATGCCCGCGTACCTGGTTTCCTTGCTTGTCCTTGGGCTCGGGCTCTCTGGATGGCGCGGCAACAACTACTCCCGCGTGCGGCAACTCGCCTGGTGGGGCACCGGCCTGATCGGCTCGCTCTGGCTCAAAGACATGTACGCAATCGGGCCAGCGAGTTCGATTGCGTTTGTCTCAACCGTCTGGCTAGTCACCGTCGCCGAGTTGATCGCCTCATCCCGGTTCTTTGGAACCATCCGAGACAAAACCAAATGGCCAGAAACCTCATCCACCGGATTCGTGCTCGCTGATTCCGGCGAACGAACTTTCGATCTGCGCTCGTTCTTCACCCCAGAAGCCCGTTGGATCAATGCGCTCTTTGGTGTCACCGCATGGGCCGTCACCGCCGCAGCGATAACCATCCGGCAGATCAACCCAGACCTCGATTACCTCGCCCCGCTGAGTTTCGCAATCTTGAGCGCAATGGTGCTGCATATGGCGTTCGGCTTCAAGCGGCTCGCCAGTGAGCTGTGGGATACATCGGCAACCCCACAATCATCTTTAGCCTCGGCGATGATCATCAACGCCGCGCTGCTGGGTGCCGCGACGATAGCCACCGCACTCGGCGGCTGGGTCCAGGTCGTCGCGTGGGCTCTCGTCGGGCTGGCCGCTATACAAACCGCCAAACGCATCAGATTCCGTGCAGCGGGACTCTTTGGGTTTGCAATGATTGCTGTTGCAATCGGTCGGCTACTGACCCATGACTTTGTAGGGCATCTCGGTTCGGATTCCATCGGCTCAGTCTTTGGGCTCACCTACACACAGTGGACCCCTCAGATTGTATTCGTAGCCATCATCTGCGCACTCGCAGCCTGGCGATCACGCTACCGCGTTGAAGGCCTAGTCGCTGCCTCGGCTGTACCCTGGTTGATCTCGATCAGCCTGATTCACACTTCAACTACCGGCAATTCATACGGAGCAGCAATCCTCGCTCTATCTGCCATTGCCGGATGGACTGGCACACGATTCAAGATCGCAGGCCTCCGTCTCAACTCCTACATCCTCGCCGCCATCGCAATGGGCATCCTGCTCCTGAGCCAGTATCACTACGACTTCGACTCTACCAAAATCATGACACTCCATATCAATCCGATCTCCATGATCATTGCGACTCTGTGCTGGTCACTACTGGCAGCCCTTCCCAATACCAAACACAAAGCCCGATTCGTACTGTCATCACTCGCCATTACCAGCGGCGGAATCACAATCGCCAAACTCCTAGAAACCCACAGCCAACCCGAAACCCTATTTGTCCAAACCCTCTACGCCGGCCTAATCGTCATGCTCGGCAAACGACTCTTCAAATGGTCGCTCATGGAAATCAGCAGCGTGCTGCTCTACATCATCGCCGTGTGCTGGACAGCCCGCCAAATCTCACTGGGAGAACTCGCCTTTGAAGGACGACCCTTTGCAAATCTAGACTTTGGAGCCGCGATCATGACTGTCGCCCTCGCTGTGTGGGCAGGGCTCCAAATCCCGAAACTCAAACTCGCCGACGACGCGCCCTCATCACTCCCACGCTTGCGTGCTAAAATCGCCACAGCATTATTTGCCCTCGCTTGGGTATTCTTGTTGACCTGTACATCTCTAGAAACCGTACAACTCATGGGCGTATTCTCTGACCAAGGGTCCGCCGGAGGGGCGGCGGTTTCCATCTGGTGGAGCCTGTTTGCAATCGCCACAATCGCGGCGGGATTCCGTTTCTCCGCCTCGCTGAGGTGGGCGGGGCTCGCTCTTCTTGGCATCGTTGCTGTCAAGGTGTTGCTGGTCGATACAGTGACGCTCAACCAAGGCACTCGGATCATCGCGTCAATCTCTGTCGGGCTCGTAATCATCGCCGCAGGCGTGCTCTACGCAAAACTTGTAGATGTCACCGATGGCAAATCTGAAAATCAAACACCCGATTCAGATTCAGCAACCGATTGAATCAATCAAACTTCAAGTTCCACAATCAGTTGTTTCTCCACATCAACCAATCCAAGATCCGTCAACTTGAGCTTCGGGATCACAGGCAACGGCAAGAAACTCAAAGGCATAAACGGATCATCAACAGGACACCCAATCGACCGAACACCCACCAGCAACGCATCTTGCTGCTCAATCACACCCATCGCTTCTTGATCTGAAATCAATCCTGCAATCGGAAGCCCAAGCAACGCCAGAACCTTTCCGTCAAGAACCACACACTGCCCGCCACCACATTCTTCCAAAGCCCGTGCCGCGATAACCATGTCGGCATCGTTGGTCCCCACCACCGCCAAGTTGTGAGCATCATGCCCGACCGTGCTAGCAAGGGCGCCGTTCTTGAAACCAAACCCCGTCACAAACCCAAGCCCAATACCATCGGAAGTCCCATGCCGAGCGATCACCGCAAGTTTGAGCAGATCACGCGACGGATCGGCCACATAGCAATCGTTCTCGATCCTGGGTTCGATATGCAACTCGCCAGTCACCAACTGATCCGAACTCGCTTCGATAACGCGGATGAGTTTAGACGCTGTTTTTACAGGTATTTGAAGCGACTCGCTCATAAACCCAGCCGGAAGTTTCACAGACCCTCGGCCCACCAAATCCTCCGGCAACCCAGGCAACTCCATTTCAACCATCAAACCATCACAAGCAATCAACGCCCCACGAAAATACACAGAAGACGGCCGCAAATCATCAAGATCATCAAACACAATCAGATCCGCCCGCCGCCCCGGCGCGATCGCGCCCAAATCTGGCTGACGATAATGATCCGCCACATGCAGCGATGCCATCGCAATAGCCGTCACCGGATCAAGCCCCAACCCGATCGCTTTGCGCACCACATGATCAATATGCCCCTGACGATGCAGATCGCCAGGATGCCGATCATCGGTACAAAAACAAAATCGAGAAGCGTTCGCGTCATTGATCGCCGGGATCAACGCCTCGACATTCCGCGCAGCACTTCCCTCTCTGACAAAGACCTGCATTCCAAGTCCAATTTTTTCGATCGCTTCAGCCGCCGTCGTGCATTCATGATCCGAACTCACCCCCGATGCCACATAAGCCCCAAGTTCCGCTCCTGAGAGCCCCGGACAATGTCCATCAACAACCGCCCGATCCAGCCCAAGCCGAACCTTGGCAAGCACCGATTCATCCCCCAAAAACACACCGGGATAATTCATCATCTCAGCGAGCGCAACCACGCGCGGATCATCAAACATGGGTTCGAGATCATTCGCTTCAAGCCGGGCACCAGAGTTTTCAAACCTTGATGATGGCACGCACGATGAAGCCGAAAACATAATGTTCATCGGCAAACCAACACTCGCATCCATCAACAACTTGATCCCAGGCATCCCCAAAACATTGGCAATCTCATGAGGATCAAACACCACCCCCGTCGTCCCATGAGGTGCAGCCACCGACACAAACTCACGAGGCATCATCATCGTCGATTCAACATGCATATGGGCATCAATAAACCCAGGCGATAGATACTTCCCGCCAAGATCAACCGTCTCCTTTGCATCAATCACCCAATCCCCAACCCCAGCAATCCGCCCACCAAACACCGAAACCGAAACCTCTTCAATCCGTCGAGTAAAAACATTGACCACCCGCCCATTAACAAACACCACATCAGCAAGCCCATCCCCCCGTGCCACAGCCATCAACTCAGGGCTCGTTCTCAAAATCATCTATCAAACCTCCAAAACCCACGCTCACAGAGCCGAACAACACCCGCCAAACGGAGTATACCACATCAACAAGGCATACCATCTATACCACCCAATCCACCCTGAGTCCAAGCCATGTCCCAAATCGATCCAATGAAAAAACGGCTCACCCGCATCACCTGCGCCGAGCATGTCACCCCATTCCTCAAACAAGAAGTCGAAGCCCTCGGCTATGAAATCCAAGAAGAGGATCATGTCGCCGTTCATATCGGGGCCAACCTCGAAGACTGCATGCGCCTCAATCTCCACCTCCGCACCGCCCACCACACCTTCTGGCTCCTCTCCCGCTTCCGTTGCCCCTCCCTCGACGCGCTCGCCAAACAAGCCAGCGCATTCCCCTGGGAAGACCTCATCGACAACGACTCCTACTTCACCATCACCTCCAACATCGAGCACCACTCCGTCGACAACTCAATGTACCCAAACCTACTCCTCAAAGATATGATCGTCGATCGCATCAAAGATAAAACCGGCCAACGACCCGACACAGGCCCAGACCGCTCCTGCGTCGTCATCCATCTCGTCTGGAAAAACGACCGCGCCTGGATATACCTCAACACCAACGGCGTCCGCCTCTCCGACCGCGGCTACCGAAAAATCCCCCACGACGCACCGATGCGCGAAACCCTCGCCGCCGCTGTCCTCATGGCCATGGGATACGACGGCACCACACCACTGCTCAACCCAATGTGCGGCTCAGGCACCCTCGCCATCGAAGCAGCACTCATCGCCGCCGGCAGAGCACCCGGACTCCTCCGCAACAACGCCAGTTGCCTCCACACCGCACTGGACATCGACGACCTCTACATGGCCATGCGCCAAGAAGCCAAAAAATCCAATCCTCCAAACCCCCACGGCACCACCAAGCCCATCATCGCAACCGACTTCGACCCCCGCGCCATCGAGGCCTCTCGCAAAAACGCCATGACCGCAGGCGTCGAACACCTCATCGACTTTGAATGCTGCGACTTTGCCGAAAGCTATGTCCCCGACGAACCCGGACATGTCATCTTCAACCCCGAATACGGCCTACGCCTCGGCGAAACCGATGAACTCAAAGCCGACTACGCCCGCATCGGCGACTTCTTCAAAACAGACTGCCAAGGCTGGACCGGGCATGTCTTCACCGCCAGCCGAAACCTCTCCCACGAGGTCGGGCTCAAAACATCGGCACGCCAAATCTTCTACAACGCCCAAATCGAATGCCGACTCCTGAGCTACGAGTTGTATGAAGGTTCAAAGAAAGGCTCATCAGACACGAACCCAATCGAAGACCCCTCGTAAAATTCTCTATGACTGTTCAACCACGCTTTGAAATACTCGTCGGCCTGCATATTCAAAACGACGAAAACTACGACAAATACCGCGCCAGCATGGCCCCACTTCTCAAAGAACACCATGGCTACTTCCGATACGATTTCAAAATAAGCGAAATGCTCATAGGCGACGCCGAAGACCCCTTCAACAGGGTGTTCGTCCTCTCGTTTCCAGATGAACCAACCAAAGAACGCTTTTTTAACAACGAGACATATAAACAGATTCGCAAGACCTACTTTGACACTTCTGTCAAATCTGGCGGAATTCTCGCCTCGTTCACTTCCCCTTGACCTGGTGAAAATCACCCAAATCTGTGCTTGATATTGCCAAAACACCCCAATTCTTAACACAAAGAGATGGCTTTGTCTCATACCACTGAACTTGCCATGGTTATTGTCCGATTTTTTGTGACAGCACATAAAACTTGTGCCTACACACATCAGGGAGAATACCCGAATGAAAACAGAAATGACCTTAACCGGGAACGAACAGTTCTTCCAAGAAGACGATCTGATCGTCTCAAAAACCGACACCAAAGGGCGAATTATATACGCCAATCAAACCTTCCTTCGCATAGCCGATTTCAAAGAATCTGAAGTGATTGGACAAGCCCACAACATCATCCGTCACCCAAGCATGCCCCGCTGCGTATTCCGATTCCTCTGGGAACGCATCGAAGCAGGACACGAAGTTTTTGCCTATGTCGTCAACCGATGCAAAAACGGCGATCACTACTGGGTCTTTGCCCATGTCACTCCGACTTTTGGGCAGAATAATCGGATAGTGGGTTACCATTCAAGCCGTAGGGTTCCCAAACCTGAGGCCCTCAATATTATCAAACCGCTCTACGCCGAACTCCTTGCCATTGAAGCCAAGCACTACACACCACGAGAACAATGGCAAGCGTCACTGCCTGTATTGGTCAAAAAACTCGAAGGCATGGGTTTGAGCTATGACGAGTTCATCTTCAAAATCTGCGCCTAACTCCCCAACCCCCCAACCCCCCCAA
>JAESRA010000155.1 GCA_016764895.1 Phycisphaerales bacterium
CACCCTCACCCGCACCACCATCGACTCGGTCTGCGGCGAGGATTCCCCGTGTGTCTGCCTCAGCTTTGCCAATACAAACTACAAACTCTGCCTCGACTACTCAGCAACGGATTTGGACGAACTCCGTTCAATGGTCGGCAAGACCGTCCTGGGCACCATCCACGCGACCGCTCGCCGGATCGACCCTGTGGGTGCTGGTGGCCGAAGCATTGATCCAGTTGCCGGTCATCCCCGCCGCATCATGGGCAAGATCATCGGCATCGACACCCGCTCCAACGGCCTGGTCATCAATGTCGGCCCAGACATGGCCATCTGGCTCAAAGTCAACGCACCAAATCAGCACGCCAAAGACTTCGCAGAGGTTGAGTTCATCACCTGCGACATCGAGCCCGGCGCATCATTCCGCTTCAAAGAGCAAGCCTGATTTACTTCTCAAACTTTGGGGCGAGTCGTGGCACCCAGAATAGATCACGCAATCCGCGGGTCCACCCAGCGGTAGAGCACATCGACCACGAGGTTAAACAAAATCAGCATCGTTGCGAAGATCAAGACCACGCCCATGATGAGGAAGAGGTCTTTGTTCTGCACGCCGTTGACGAAGTGTTGTCCCATGCCGGGGATGGTAAAGACCTGTTCGATGACGAACGATCCGGTCATCGCCAAGGCCGCGGCTGGTCCAAGGAATGACAGCACCGGCAAGAACGCATTTTTGAGCGCATGTTTGTACAACACCGCGTTCTCCGAGGCCCCTTTAGCGCGAGCGGTTCGGATGTAATCAGCACCGAGCGCTTCGATCATGCCCATGCGTGTGAGCCGGGCGATGTAGGCCGCAAACGGCAGCGAAAGCGTCACCGCAGGCAGCACCGCTTTCATCGGCCCGCCCCATCCCCCAACGGGGAACAACGGAATCAACACCGCAAAGACCAGCAAGAGCGCCGTCCCGATCACAAAGCTGGGCAATGAAATCCCGATCATTGCGATGGTCAGCGTAAAGAGATCACTCGCCGAGTTGGGTTTGACAGCACCAACGACCCCGGCCCCGACACCGACAACCAGCGCGATCAAAATCGCCGCCGCTCCGAGCGTGATGGATACGGGCAACGCCGAGCCGACGATTTCGTTGACCGTCCAATCGTCGTATTCCAGCGATGGCCCAAGATCAAAGATCGGACGCGGAGCCGCCGGGAACCCAGCATCAAGAGCCGCCTGCTCGTCGCGCGCCAGATCCCCGCTGATCCAGTCCTTGGCGTACTCAAACCCCGTCACGCTGCTGAGGTACGACACATAGAACTTCGGGAACGAATCGAGGTTGTACTGTTTTTTCATCTGCTCGATGACCTCTGGCTTGGGCCGTTTCTCCGGGTTTTCTAGTGGATTCCCAGGCACCGCCCACGCGAGGGTCAGCGTGATCGTGTAGATCACCAGCAGGATAAAAGGCAACGCCGCGAGCCGGCGGAGGATCATGGTCATCATGGCGTGGTCGCCTCCGCAGAAGGAATGATCTGATCCGGGTTCATCGGACGAGGCAGGTCGGGCCCGATGCCATCACCCAGCACATCAATCAGAAACGCATTCTGCATCGTGCGCGGATGCGTCGAGAGCCCAGTGATCTTCTTGGCATCAAACATATACACCGTCGCGTAATGGAAAATGGGAACCAACGGCAGGTCCTCTTCCATAATAATCCGCTCGGCCTCGCTCAAGATTGCCATCCGTTTGACGGGATCAAACTCATTGCTCGCCTGAAACAAGAGATCATCAAACACCGGGTTGTTGTACGCCCGGTCGTTGTTGCCGTCTTTGGAATGGTTGATGTCTAAAAAAGTCGTCGGGTCGCCATAGTCTCCGAACCACCCGGCCCGTGCGGTCATATATTGCTTGTTTTTCAGATCATCGCGAAAAATCTTGATTTCTTTCTGCGACAGCGAAGTCTGCACGCCGAGCGTTTTTTGCCAACTCTTGGCGATTGCTTGGCCGATCAGATCATGCCCCGCGTCTTTGTTGAATGCGAGTTCAACGATGAAATCATCCGGGAAGTTCGCTTCTTTGAGCAACGCCTTGGCTCTGGCGATGATCGCCTGTCGTTCTTCTTCATTGGCCGCATCGCCGATGTTGGGCAATCCCTTGGGCGAGGTGTACCCCCCAATCGACCCCGGCGGGATCAGCGTGGCAGCGGACGGCTCCCCAAGCCGGCGGATCTCACGGGCAATCGCGGGTTTATCAATACACATCGCAAAGGCCCGGCGCACGCGAGAGTCAGCGAACGGATTTTCACGCCCATCGGGCAAGCGGGTCTTGCAATTAAAATTGTAGAAATAAGTTCCAAACGACGACACCGCGTGCGTAAAAGCCCGCGGATCATCGGGCAGCATCCGGGTGATCGAGAACTGGTCGTACCCAAGTGCCTCAAGTTCCGCGACCCGTTCCTTGTGTTCATCAAGGAACGCCAGTTTCTGGGCAACCATGTCCCCGCGGTACGGGCTCGTCACATCGGCGATCCAGTCAATCGACCCGGTCTGGTACGCCAGCACCCCAGCGTTTGGATCAGAAATCGACGGGATCGAGATGGTACGAATCGCAATCGAGTCGCGATCCCAGTAGTGGGGGCTCTTGACCATCCGCATATCGCGTTTGAACCGCCAGCCGGTGAGTTCAAAGGGCCCATTGGAGATCAGCACCCCGCCCTTGGTCCATCCCGGACGCCGGATCAAGCGGGCCGTCACCGGATCGGGTCGTTCATACTGCGCCACCAGCGGCTCATACACCGGCGAAAACACCGCAAAGGCGCACAGTTCAAGAAAGTACGGGATTGGCCGCTCAAGGGTGATCACAAGCGTGTGTTCATCAACGGCTTTGAGCCCGACCATCGAATCGAAGCGTTCTTTGGTGTCTTCCCAGAGTTCATAGGCCGCGATTCGTTGGGCATCGTCGTTGTCGAAGGTGCGATCGGTAAAGCCGTCGAGTTGTTCCTGTCGCCAGTCATAGAACGCCTGGGCGCCCTCGATATTGAGGAACATGGCGACATAATCCGACACCAAGTCGGGGAGCAACGCACGCCGCCACGAGAACACGAAATCGTTGGCCGTCACATTTGCCCCGTTGGTCCACTTGGCGTCTTTGCGGAGATGAAAGGTGTAGGTGCGGGCGTCGTCTGAGATCTCCCAAGACTCGGCAACGCCTGGGATGATGTCGAAGCCGTCGCTCAGCACATCGTTCTTGACGAGCCCTTCATAGAGCAGCCGGGCTGTGCGAAGATCGTGCATCCAGCTCATCCGCTGGGGATCGAGCGTGTTGACTTCCGACGAGTTGATAAAGGTCAGATCCGCTCTAGGCAGTGGGCGATCCCCAAAGACCGACAACGCGACCAACGCAACAAGAACAGCAACAGGAATTAACATTCGGCTCATAGAACCACTCTACCCGCTGATGGTGTCAAATGTTGCTGTTTAGATCAAAGATCAGCGCACGAACTCGTCGTCGGCGAAACCGAAATCGGTCACAATCGGCGATCCAGGCCCCAGCAGCAACGCCGCCTTGTTGCGGAAACTGCGATCATCGCCCGCTTCGAGCAGATCAGCAAATGCGGTCTGATCCACTCCTGATGCAGACCGACCATTGAGTTCTGCGTACTCGCGGAGAGCAAAGTACAACAACGATTCACCAGACCGCACAAGCGTGACATAGAGAGCCCGGTCATCGACCCCAGGCATCGTTCCCGCAATCACCTCAGACAACGCGATCGAGATCATGCTGGCCCCGAGCCCCACAGCCGATCTGACCGCTTCATTGGTCGAATCTTCCCCAACCTGTGACAGCGAATGGGTCGCGGCCCCAGAAGCCAGCATCGCTATGCGGACACGAGAATCCAGATCCGACGATCCCGTTGAGAGTTGCGCACCAGCCACATTGGACATAATACGAATACAGTCGGCGCGGGTGGCTAAGAAATCATCCGACGGGAGCGAACACCCATATCCCAAAGCCTGGATACTGGCACTCATCAACGACTGATTATCAGTCGAGTTTGCGATTGAATCGAGCTTGGCAATCAACGAATTCAAGTCATTGGCCGACATGGCTGGGCCATTGGCCGCGGTCGTCCGGAAAGTTCGGCCCGCGCGTCCCGCCGCAAAGATCCGAATCCCGACATCACTGTTATCGAGCCCGCTGAGAATAATCTGAGTGCCCCTCGTCGAACCCAGCTCGCCCGCCAGACGCAAAGCTGACAAGGTCGATCCGATATCGCCGTTGGCTTGGAGTGCATCCAAGAGTGATCCCAGCGCGTCGGAGTACGCGCGCCGGAACGAAATGGATACCCGCGCGTTGATCATTGGCTCTAGGAGTTTGGTCATTGCCCGCGATGCTTGCTGGGAATCGGTTCCGATTGCACGCTGGCCCCAATGGTCAACAAAGCTCGCAATCTGAGATTGCTGCGTACCGTTTACAGCCGCGGCTTCAACAATCGAAGGCGGCAGCACGGTCGTCTGCCCAAAGGCCGGCGAGACCAAGGCAAGATTGAGTAGCCCGAGGGTCAAGATGATGCTCAGCTTTGAACTCAATTTCGAGTTCAGCTTCGAGTTCAGGTTCATAAGGTATGTCGATTTGGTCCTCATCGGATCCTCCATCAAATACGATCTTCATCGATTGCAAAATACTGCCCCAAGTCTATGCCACAAAGCCCCACGACCTCTCCCCATCTGGCCAGAAGAGCCCTCTTCCCGTTGGACTCAATAAACCTCGAGGAACATCCGTTTCGTAGGTTTGAGCGTCCTGGGGATCATCTTTCGATTCCAGCGGCCGGGATCAGTCCCGATCTCAGGGTCAATGGTCAAGTATTGGCTGAGGGATTTGGGGTCGAGCACCCCGGCGAGTGTCTGGAGGATGCCCAGTTCCATCCCTGCGATCCCGCAAATGTAGATCAGCGTCCGGTCGCTCTTGAGGATTTCAACAAGGACCGAAGCGTCTTCTTGGAGGCGTCCCTGGACATAGAGTTTTTTAGGTTGGCCCGGAGTTGTGTGCCGAGAGATCGCGGTTCGGTAGTGGAATCGCCCCGGATAATCCTCGGCCAGTTCCTTAAAATCTTCGTCGTAGAGCAGGTCCGATTCATACGGAACCCCCATGATCAGATCCACCCGCGAAGGCATCCCCAACTTGACCAGATCGCCCAGCATCGACCGGAACGGCGCGATCCCGGTGCCCGTAGCGATGAAGATGTAGTTGTGAGCCGCGGGATCAGCGGGGAGCAAGAACCGTTTGCCCGCAGGCCCCGTCAGATGAACTTTATCACCGATTTGCAGGTCCGCGAGGTAGTTGGAGCACAGGCCTTGAAAGAGTGTGTGGTCTTCCCAATGTTCGTCTACCACGCGTTTGAGTGTTGTGGAGATGATCGTCCCGTCGCCGGTTTCTCCGCCAGTGGGGGCGGCGATCGAGTACAGACGGAGTTTGTGGGGCTTGCCCGCCTCGGTCAGCCCCGGAGGGACCACCCCGAATGATTGCCCCGATACCCATGCTCCCTCAAGAGCAGTCCCCGACACATCAATCTCGATATGCCTGACAAACCCGGCAGCCTTCTTGGATTTGGTACACACCCGCGACTCAACGACCGTCCCAATGACCGGATCGGTCGGACGCACAACATGCTGCAAGACCTCGGGGAATGTTGGTACCCCCTCAACAACGATGGATTGGTCGGTTTCGCTCATAAATGCACAACTCGCAGCGGTAGCAACGGCGATGGCAATAGTGATGGCAAAGAGGAGAAACGATTCTACTGTGGGGTATCTACTGTGGGGTATCAACTGTGGGGTATCAACTGCGGGGTATCAACCCTCTATATCGTTATCCTCGTTATCGTAATCTGTATCGTCATAGTCAGGCTCATCTGATTCATATTCTTCGCTGTACTCGGGTTCGGGTTCAACGCCCCCAAGACGATCAAGCCTGACGGCCGCCGCTTCGATGCTCTCACCGGCATCGCCGCGGGCGCGAGTGCTTCGGAGTGCCGAGGCCGCGCTCTGGAAGGCTTGCTTGGAACTCTCAATGAGTTCGTCACGGGTCACGGTGTGCGAATCAAGCTTTGATTGCCAGTTGCCAGGAATCCCGGAACTGATGATTGATTGGTACATCGACACCATCTCGGCCTCGCCTCGTGACTGACGGGAATACGCGCGAGCCAATGATTCATTGGCCGAAGCTTTGGCAATAGCGCCGCTGGCTTTGGCTGTCTTTGAAGCATCGCGGGACGCAGAAAGCGACTGACGGATGAGCGAGATGGCCTTTTCATTGGCGGGAATAGAGGTGTTCTGGCGGTAGTCCTCAAGGGCATCGACCAGTTCATTGAGTTTGGATTGGGCGAGTTCTGCTTGGGCTCGCGCCTGGGCCGAATCCGTCTTTGAATCACGCACACGCTGATCGAGTTCGTCGATCGATAGGTTTAAGAGAGATATCTGATCTTTTGCTTTCTTGACTTGGAGTTTGATCTCATGGGCCCCAGGAAGAAGCTGGCCGACCTGTCCCTGGATACGGACAGATTCAAGCTCAAACCCGTCGGCCCGCAGCCAATGCTCACGCACACGCTCGGCGAGCTTGGCGGCTTGGGTTGCCGTCACGCTGGTCATCTGGAGCTCAAATCGTGCGCTCTCGTTACGCTCGGTGACAGATTTGGCATCAAGGTCCTGAATCTGGGTTTGTAAGCTCTGGATTACAGAGTTGAGCGATTCAAACAGCTCCGTGTACTCATTCATATCAGCCGTGCGGAGTGTAATAAGACCCTTGAGTTCCTTCTTCTCATCGGTAATGTCAAAGTTTATCGAGGCTTTGGCGACTGAATTCATCGTGATCCATTCGCTCAGATGCCCACGGATAATCCGGGACTTGTGCATCGCCGCTGTTTCAGCTTTGGAAGCTTTGCTGTTGGCCAGCGTCGCTAGACCAAGTTTGGAAAGGGCAACAGATACCGCGGCCGCCTCGCCATAGGGCGTGTCGTTGCCAGCAAACTCAGCAGTCGCATTCCCCGCATTGGTATAGGCAGTATTGGCAAGGCTCTCTGAGAGCGTCGCGTCGCCGATCGAGACTTTTCGGAACTCAAGGCTGGCTTCATTGACCGCCTCTTTGGCCTCGTCGTTCTTGGAACATCCACCCAGCGCAACAGCCGAAGCGGCCAGAGCAAGAATCAATCGTTGGGTGGTGGTGCGGGACTGGAACAATCGGTGTGTCATCGGCATGGCATCCTCTTCAAACTCACCAACCGGCGGGTGCCGGTTGGTCAAAGGGCATAAGGGTCGTATCGTAGCGCGCCCGGCGGGGGTCGGGGCCAATTATGGATCCGGGCTTGATGATCCAGAATCCAGATTTATTTCGCCCTCAGGCGGATATTCAAACCCATAATCTGGCCTGGGGGTGTAGAGCGAGCGAATCCACTCGATCGTCCGCTTAAAATTCATCGCGGTGGTCGTCCGAAACACCGGCCTCCATTTACGACCAAACTTGACCGCATCGACGGTTGGATGAGGATAAAGCGACCGCGAACGGACCATCCCCATATGAACCAAAGGGGACCGTTCAGGGTCGGTATAGTTGATCAGAGGCGTCCCATTTCGGAGCTCAAACTGTTCGAGTACCAGAAAGTTCGAATACATGGATTCCGAAGAGTTCGGGTTGTGGCTGGTGAGCCTAAATTGTCCCGCATCCGACCCGCCATGACATCTGGCAGTCGCGCACCCATTGATGACCCACCCGCTTTGTCCGAGGACATTCTTCTTGAAATCTTGGAAGGATGCGGGGTCTTCAAGAATTTGGATTTGTGGATAGAGGTCACGGGCCTTGTGCCGAAAAAGCAGCTTGAGCTTATCCAGATCCGATCCATCAAGAATCGCCTTCCGCTGTCGCTCATCGACTGGGAACGATTCTGGAGAACGATGCATCAACTCTTTGATCGTCTCGTCATGTATTTTAAATCGAGGCGGATTGGTGAGATCAATCTCGTAAATCCGGATAAGGTTGATCTGCTCTTTGGTAAGCGTCGGGATATTGCTCTGACTTCTTCTTAAATTCCGTATTCGCTCGGATGATTTTTTCCGCTCCACGCGGTTCTGGGCGAGCTTGAGATGCTGCTCTAACCAGGTCTTAAGGATCTTTGCCTGAGGATTGGTAGGCTCTGTTTCAAGAATAGAATCGAGTTCTTCGATCGCCAGTTCATACGCCCGGCGATCCCGAAGCCAATCCACAAGCAGCAGCCGACTGTCTATATCCGAATCCGGAATCGCGGACCGAAACTCTTTGAACCTCTCAGAGACGGGCGCGAGAAACTTGATCGAATCAATTCTCGTCCTTCTATATGTCGTATCAATCCCATTAATCCTGAGCACCACATTCTCGTCATTGGATTCCATCATGATCCCGGTGATCTTTCGGCCTGTCGAGAATGTCAACACACACTCTTGCACACCAGAATCTTTGGCGGAATCTTCACTCTGAGAACCAAGATCACTTCCGGCGGGCTGGTGAGACTGCTCAGAGGCTGTAAAGCCCAGCAGTACAATCCCGCACACGCTCAGAGCAAGGAGCGAAGGGGCGAATAAGAGCCGTTGTTTGTTTGGTCGTTGTACGGGCATGAGTGTCCTCGACCCGGCTTGTCATTGCTTGGGTCTGCAGGAGCATATACCGCTCAAGGCCGCCAACGGTTCTGGTATATTTGTGTTGGATCGGGTGCTCAAATCAAGCGGCTTCGCTCAAAGTCTCTTCATTCTGAATGACCCGAAGGATCCGGTCATCGGACATCACCCGAGCATGCTCGCTCAGGGCACAGGTTTTGCCACGGAAGGTGATGCTCGGATGTCCCGTCTGGCCCAGTTCGATGGTTGATTCGCCCATGAGTTCAGTCGGGAACTCGACCCGGTACCCAGGGAGGTAAATGACGACTTTGGAGTAGATCGCTTTGTGGATATCAAGTTTGGCATGGGTGTTCTTGGACAAGATATGGAGAAGCCCGGCTTTGGCTTTGGTGAGTTGCTTCTGCCTGAGTTCCATCTCATCGATTTCAAACTGCATCCCCATTTGTTCTTCGATCTGTGACGCTGTGGGCTTGGCAATGGCGGACAAATAGGTTTCTATCTTAGATTTCTGAGATTCGATCCCCGATTCGAGCCGTTCAAAGAATCCATCGATGGCCCGAACATGTGATTCCACTTCTGGGAGTGATCCGATCTCAATCACCGTCTCAACCCCCTGCACCGACCCAATCGCACCGATATTTCCGCCCATCGATGCTTGGACATGCCCGCCACGCACCGCTGCGTGTTCTGCGTGGAGTTCATTTTTTATGGTGATCTTTGAGTTGGTGATTTCCCCCTTGACCGAAACATTTCCACCGACATCAGCGATCACTGCTTCAAGATACCCGGCCTCAAGATTTTGACCGGCCGTGATGGTTCCGGTATCTTTTCCAGCCATTCCACGCGCCAGTGAGATATTCATAGTGGATTCGAGATTCGCCGCTTCGACCAAGCCTCGGATGAGAATGTCGCCCTCAGCGCAAACGCTAAATTGATCGCGGACGGCCCCCCCAACGGTCACCATTCCTGGAAAGATAATTCGACCGGTTTGAAAATCAACATCTTCTTTGATTTCAAGTTCTGTGTTTACTGAAATTTGACCGGGCTCAGCGGTCAGTACTCCCGAGACCAGCGATGTGCATGTGCCGTCACTGGCGACATGGATCGAGGCGTCCAGTACACCTTCGTTTGATTTGCCTTCGTGGGCGGGGATAACTTTTCCAAAGATATCAGATCCGTCAAACCCGTCGGATCTTTTTGATTTCATCGCGATCTTGTCGCCTTTTTTCACGATCACAAACGCCATTTGGTCATAATGATTGACGGTTTCATCGCTGTAGGCTGTGGGATTATCAGGTTCTGGTTCGAGTGCAGGCGGATTGTCGGGATCAAATGTTCCCTCCTTGATCGCATTTTTCCGGCTCTTGACGATCTCAACCTGCTTTGCGATTGAGTCGGTCAATGTGTATGTGACACAGTTGCCGTTGATTGCCTTTTCACCTCTGGCGACAACCCTTTCATGGGGTTCTAGCGGTGCTTCGAGGACTTCCTCGCAGAGTTTGGCAAGATCATCGGCGTCTATGTATTGCGACAGCACTTCGTTACCAATCAAGAACGCATGGAGCGCATCGACATCCAGGCCCTTGACTGATTCAAGCGGTTCAACATGCAGCGTGCCCTCGACCTTCGATGGGTTGGTCTGGAGCCGAAGCTGACGGTCTAAATCGCACTCGCCCTGAGACATGGAGTACCTTCTTCATGCGCAGAAACCCACAAGGGGCTTTCCGCATGTCGGTAGGGTCTTATGACCCGACCGCGCACTTGGCCAAGGTCTCGGTGATCCGCTCAGAGAGCAGATCAGGAGTGAATGGTTTGACTACATAGTTGTTTACACCAGCTTTGATCGCTTCGATCACTCGTGATTTTTCAGCTTCTGTGGTCACCATAATCAATGGCGTGGTTTTATTGGTCTGGCGGAAGGTCGTGACAAAGGTCAGGCCGTCCATCACAGGCATGTTCCAGTCAACAAGGCACAGGTCTGGGTTGAACGCGCCAATCTTTGACAGTGCGTCTTGGCCATCACATGCCTCTTCGATCTCGGTGTAGCCGAGTTGCTTGAGTACGGACTTTTGGATGTTCCGCATAGTTTTTGAATCGTCAATCAACAGAATCTTCATTACATACTCCTGGTCGTCAGAGAATTGTGTACTAAGTGAGTGCCCGGCTCAAGCCGCGGCAGAGGTGGATACTTCGACTTCGGCTTCGCGAAGAGCTACTTCAAGAACTACTTCGCCGCAATCGGTTGAACAAGGGATCAATACGCATGGCACACCGGACTGCAACGCAATGGTGTGGTCAGCTCCGATGACTACCGACGGGCAAGAGATCGAGACGCCTTTGCGCTGAAACTCTGCTTTGGCATTTCCGGAAATCATATTGACCAACTCGCCGACAGCATCGGCAAAGTCGTCAGAATCGGCTTCATATTCTTCGCCGGTAAACAGAGTGACAATCGATCCAGCCGCTTCGAGCGGCATCGAAAGAACAATGGTTCCGACCATAACCCCAGAGACTCCGATGATGCCTGAAACATCATGCGTTGCCTTGCGGTTGGTCTTGAGGCGGGGTTCACCAATCTCCACGGGGAGTTGGAACATTGTCGAAAACACATTCTGAATCGCGTTGACGAACGGGGTAATCATATTGGCGTCCATGCTTGACTCCTTGGTTAAAAACGCTGTGAAATCAGCGGCCGCACATCGCGACGGGTTCTTGTGAGTGATTTGAATTTGACTGTGCCTTGGCCGAGTTTATGAGCTTGGCGATATCCATAATCAGGCTGACTGATCCATCATTTCGGATGGTTGCTCCAGAGATCGGGCCTTCGCGTTGCACTCCATCGAGTGGTTTAATCACGATTTCCTGCTGGCCAATGACCGAAGAAACATTCAGCCCGATGACCCGCTGGTTGTAGCTGATGACGACTACAAAGTCTTCATCTCCGCGTTTGCTCGGTGGTACATCAAATATTTCTTGGGCACTGATCAGCGGATAGACCTGCCCTCGCAGGTGGATCACAGGATCATTGCCCAGGCCGGAGAGTTGATCAGGTGATGGGCGGACGATCTCAGTGATATTGGTCAGCGGGATTGCAAAGACCTCATCGGCAACAGCCACCATCATCGCGGGCATAATCGCCACAGTCAAAGGGATCGAGATCGTCAGGGTGGTCCCCTTGCCGGCCTCGGATTCAATAGTAAGTTCGCCCTTGAGCTTTGATTCGATATTGGTGCGGACGACATCCATGCCAACGCCGCGCCCGGACAAGTCAGAAACCTGCTCCGCCGTTGAGAACCCCGCTTCGAGAATAAAGCGGAAGACCTCTTCATTTGACATCGTGCTTAGTTGTTCTTCAGTGACCAATCCTTTTTCGACGGCCTTTGCTCCGATGATATTTCGGTCAAGCCCTTTACCATCATCGATGATCTGGACACACACATGCGAACCCGCATGCCCGGCAATCAGGTGGATTGTTCCAACCTCATCTTTACCCGCAGCAATACGATCTGCAGGGAGTTCGATGCCGTGATCGCCGGAGTTGCGGAGCAAGTGGACCAGCGGATCGCCGAGCCCTTCGATCACGGATTTGTCAACTTCGGTGTCGCCACCTTCGATGACCAGGTTGATTTTTTTCTCCGTTTTACCAGCCAGATCGCGGACGAGCCGGGGGTATTTACCGAAGATTTTGTCGAGCGGCTGCATCCGTGTCCGCATGACTGCGAGCTGGATATCGCCGGTGACCCGATCGAGCATCCCCGCAGTCGATTCCATCTGTTCGATGATCTCGTTGTCGATATTGGTTTTTTCGATAAAATCAGAGATCGCACCGATCCGATTTTTTTGGAGAACAAGCTCGCCGGCAAGGTTCATCAGTGATTCAAGTCGGCCGACCTCGACCCGGATAGTTTGTTCGATGGTTCCGATCGCCGTGCGTTTGGCTGCGGATTGTGGCCCGGCAGCAATATCGATTGCCGATGAGCCCGCCGCGCCTGGAAGTGACTGGTCGCTCGAATCCTGTGCTTGAGCCAAATCGCCGAAGGGGATTCCATCGGCATGGAGTGCGTCGAATCCATCCGCGTTAGCATCGAGCATTTCGTCTGTGTTGGCATCGCCGTTGATCCAACTCATGAGTCGTTCGGTGAGTGTATCGGTATTCCATGAGATCGCAATCTGGTTGTTGAGTTGTGCTGTTTGCTCTGCAAACAAAAGGCATAATCCATGCAATCGAGGAATCACTTGATTGATCGCATCGCTGCTCAGGCTATCCATGCTTTCTATAGCGGATTCGAGAATTTTGACGAGCGAAGTCATTTCAGAGATTTCGAAGAAGTCGATCGTTTTGAGGAGCTCATCGAAGAGATCGATCAAGGCATTGCTTGCGGCAACCCGTGTCGTTTCATCGCGAAGTTGCTCGACCTTGAGCACTGATTCATTGATGGTGTCATCAATATCACTCGCAAGGGCATCGATCAGATCAAGTTTCGAAGAGTCAAGCGACAGCTTGCGAACAGTACGCCCATCGGGGTGCGCTGCATCGATATCTGAACATGCGTCCAAATCAATGACAACAATCTCGTCATCATCAACAGCATTACCCTCGCCCAGTTTGCTCAAAGACGCAATCAAATCCGGGTCGGCGGCGGTGAGATCCATATTGCCAGCAATGATCTCGTCAAACTGAATCTTGAGTACATCGACTGCAGCAAGCAGTTGGTCCATTTCTGAGGAGCCGACAATGATCTCGCTATTGCGGGCAGCATTGAGTGCGCTCTCTGCGACATGTGCGATCGCAACAAGATTTGTCAACGCGAGAAACGAAGCACTCCCTTTGATGGTGTGCAACGCTCGGAAGATCTGATTGAGCAACTCAGGGTCTTGCGGGGTGGCTTCAAGAGTCACCAGATCACCTTCAAGCTGTTCGAGCAGTTCGCCGGATTCTGTAATGAAATCTTGCAGAATTTCTGGGTCAAAGTCATTGATCGACATAGTGAATACCTCGTTTATACAGCCATCACATGGGCAGGTTTTTGATAGCAGAATCCCTGGGGGATTGAGAGTTGTTGGAAATCTTCGGTCAGGTCTTTGATGCGTTCGGAGTGCCCAATGAACAGTGTGCCGTCCTTGGCCAACTGATTTGCAAACATCGAAACCACGCCTTTTTTCATCTCGTCATCAAAGTAAATCAGTACATTCCGGCAGAAGATCACATCCCAAATACCATGACGCTTTGCAGCGAGTCGGTCTTTCAGATTGTGTTTTTCAAAGTTCACCATCGAACGAATGTCTTCTGAGAGCTGAAAGTTGCGGCCGTCTTCTTTGAAGTACCGATCCTTGATGAGCGATGGCGTAGTACGGACCGCATAGTTGTTGTATGTACCGCCTTGAGCAACCTTGAGCGCTTTTTCAGAGATGTCAGTACCCAAAATCTCGATACGCCAATCACTGATCCGGACGCCGAGGGTTCTGTGCAAGAGCATGGCGAGTGTGAACGGCTCTTCTCCGGTCGAGCAAGCCGCCGACCAAATTCGGATCCGCTTGTCTTTGGCGCGGGCCTCGAGCAGTTCGGGGAGTATCTGCCGTTCAAAGACATCGAGCTGCGCGTCATTTCTAAAGAAGCTCGTCTCATTGATGGTAATACGGTTGAACATCTCCTGGAACTCGTCCATCTGGTACGGCCCCATCGTCAGGTACAAGATGTACTGGTCAAAATCTTCCATATCCAACTCATGCAAGCGATTGGATAGACGAGATTCAAGAATGTACTTCTTGGGTTCTGGGAAGTGGATACCTGAACGATCATAAATGATCTTGGACATCCGGTTGAACTGTTCAGTGGACATATGAATTTTCGTTGATGTTATTGTCACGATGGATTCCTTGTGTGTGTAATCAGTTCAGCAGATCAGGCTGCTTGTGTTTTTATTGCCCCAGCAGATTCGAGTGACTCAGTTGTCATGAGTTCGTCGAGATCCAGCAGGATCAGCAGCGTGTCTTTCATTTTGGCGACCCCTTTGATGAACCGAGCATCTGCACTGCTTGTGATCGCGGGCGCTTCTTCGATAATCGAAGGATTAATTTCCAAAACCTCATGGACCGCATCAACGATGAAGCCAATGGTTGCCCCCTTAATCTCGACAACAATAATGCGTGATTCCTCGCAATGCTCACATTCCTTAAGACCGAATCGGGTCCGAAGATCAAGCACTGGGACAATCCGTCCACGAAGATTGATCACGCCGCAAACGCCAGGAGGGCTCTGAGGCACCTGAGTAAGGGACATCATTCGGTTGATCTCTTGCACACGAAGAATGTCAACAGCAAAGAGTTCTTTGCCAACATTGAAGCTCACCAATCTCAGTTGGTCAGTGCCAAATGAGCTGTTTGGTGTGGTTTGACCGATTTGGTTCATTGCCATTGAAATCTCCTTAGTTGCATGCGGTCGCATGCGGATGCATGCAGATGCAAGCGGATGCAAGTCTCTATCGTCGCCTCTGGGCCTTGAAGTAAGTTCGGTATCGTGATTTCCGTATTTATGCACTGATTCGATCAATAGCGTTGGTACCGGCACCGCCAGATTGGGCGGTTTCACACACACGCTGGAGCACTTTCTGAATATCTATAGGACTTAGCACAGCATTGGCCGAGCCATTATCCACCACCGCCCGAGGCATCCCGTATACCACGCACGATTGCTCGTTCTGAGCAATCACATGTCCCCCCTTATCTCGAATATCTCTGGCACCAATAGCCCCGTCCTCGCCCATTCCGGTAAGCTGGATCGCCAAGACTCGGTCCCCAAAAAGTTTGGCGGCCGATGAAAACAAAAGATTCACAGACGGCTTGTACAAAGCCCCTTCGAGTTCGTCGAGCGAACGCGCAATCAGCTTCTTCCCAGCCACCAGGGTCGGTTTGAGATGCTTGCCTCCCAAAGCAATATAAATCTGAGGGGCGGTCATGCTTGTGCCGTGTTCAGCGATCGATGCACCGCAAGCACAATGATTATCCAAACGCTTCACCAATGAACGAGTAAAGAGTTCGGGCATATGCTGGGCAACAATAATCGGGACCGGGAGAGTCGCAGGCAGATTCGAGAATATCTTCTCAAGAATCGGCGGCCCACCTGTGGAAGACCCAATCACAATCGCATCAATATTGCTCGGCATCTCCCATTGTTCAAATGAAGTGCACATCCCATCAAGGGTCTTGGCGGCCGAGCGATCAATAGACATCGATTTGCGACCCGATGTTGTGACCGGATTCCGTAATCGACGCCGATGCCCCCCGATTGCTCGGAGTTTGGCCAGTAGATGCCGTTGAAAATCGGTATCATGTTGACCGACAACCTGGGGGTCTTTGGCAATAAAGTCCGCCGCGCCAATCTTCAGGGCTTTGAGAGCCTCAGAGCTGCCGTCGATGGTCAATGAGGAACACATCAAGATCGCGGGGTCATCGCCCTTACACTTGATCAAAATCTCTCGAAGAGCATCGATCCCGTTCATGCGAGGCATCTCGATGTCCATCGTAATGAGATCAGGCTTGAGTTGGATCGCTTTTTCGACCGCCTCAACTCCATCTCGGGCAGTGCCCACGACTTGGAGTGTGTCGTCGGACTGGATCATCTCTTTGATAACCTTGCGCATAAAAGCCGAATCGTCAACAATCAATACTTTCACAACCGTACTCCTCTGGTCAAAGAATTTACATACCAGAGGCATCGAACCGATCGGGTGAAGGCTTTATGCGGGGATCATGGATCGTCTAAAAATGAGAAGAAGCACCGGAAAACCGGTGCTTCTTGCTTGCAATGCCCAGAAGAGGACTCGAACCTCCACTCCCTTGCGAGAACCACCACCTCAAGGTGGCGCGTCTACCAATTCCGCCACCTGGGCCGCGGATCCCGTCATCGACGGGGGAGGGAGTATACACCCTCGCTGCTCCGTGTCGACCATGAATACCCTCAGATCGTGTCAAATCCACGATTTATGACGCGATTCCGTCACAGTCGCCATATGATTACGCTCTCTTATCAAGATCGGGTTAGAGTTCCGGTTCAGCAGGATCGTCCCAGTCCCAAGCTCCCTACAGAGGATTATTATGTCAAAAACAACTGCACAAGCACTCGATATCATCGTTCAAGGCGCAAAGAACGCCAATGTTTTCGGTTTGATCGAGCTTTCAGGCGATACCCTCACACTCAGCGCATGGGGGGCCGCCGAGCCCGCGTGTTACCGGGTGTACCTCGATTCCGACACCCCCATCATCGAACTCGCCACCAAAGACCGCTGGCTCTCTGAATCCATCGAAGCCGAACTCGTCGAGTCCGGCGACAAACTCGACGAACTCATCGAAGACGAACTCGTCGATCTTGGGTACGACGAAGATACCGGGGTCATCAAATTCGAGCACTACCGCTCCGACGACATGGAGTTTGTGTTCAGATCAAAGGTCATCCCCATGAACAACCAAGAACAATCCCAGGCATGCCTACAGTGGTTGTTGGCCTACGAGCAGTGCTTTCGCCAGCTCGGGGATATGGACGATTCAAGCGAAGATTTATAAAGCTCAAGCCGCAGTGTTTGGGTCAAGGACTGCATCATGCGGATACTCATGCTCGGCTGGGAGTTCCCACCATTCATCGCAGGCGGGCTCGGCACCGCCTGTTCCGGGCTCACCAAAGCCATGGTCGCCCAAGGACACGAAATCACATTCGTGTTCCCACAACCAATTCCCGTCGGGCACCAATCCCATGTCAACCTCATAGGCCCACGAATCCTCAAAGAACGCATCGCCAAAGTCCGGGCCGCGGGTCAAGGCACCCAAACCCAAATCCTGACAACAACACAGATCAAAACCCACACGGTCTCCCGTCATTCCACCCCGGACACCATCGAACAAGAACTCATCGAAACCAGCCCGTATCCCAGTTCATACCCAGGCGTAGACGCCGGCGATGTCCTCCGCCGAGTCGTCGAACACATCAGACAAGGCACCAGCGAAGAATCCATCTCCGAATCGGTTTCCACAAGCCAGACCACCACGGTCCTCCGCGGGCTCCAAAGCAGCAACGCCTCAGAACTCGCCGATGCCATGCAAGAAGCACTCGATTCTCTGGGCGAGCTTGGTACTGGTTCCAAAGGCTATTCAGGCGATCTCTTCGCCGATGCCGACCGCTACGCCCGCCTCGCGTCGGCGCTCTCGATGCATGAAAAATTCGATGTCATCCACGCCCACGACTGGCTAACTTACCCCGCCGGGATGGCCGTCCGCGCTCTCACCGGCAAGCCCCTCGTCTGCCATATCCACGCGACCGAGTTTGATCGTTCCGGCGAGCACATCAACCAAGCCGTCTATGACCTCGAACGAATGGGCATGCACGCCGCCGACCGCGTCATCGCCGTTTCACGCCTGACCAAAGCCATCGTCCACACCAAGTACGGCGTACCAAACGAAAAAATCGATGTCGTCTACAACGGCGTCGAACAAGACGATGTTCAGCCAGACCTGGGCACCGCGATCGAGAGCGATGAAAAAATCGTACTATTCCTAGGCAGAATCACCATGCAAAAAGGCCCGGAGTATTTTATCCAGGCCGCCAAACGGGTGCTGGAGGTCTATGACAAGGTCAAGTTTGTTGTTGCGGGTTCGGGTGATATGGCTGTCCGCATGATCGAAGACGCCGCCGCCAACGGCATCGGGCACAAAGTTCTCTTCACCGGATTCCTGCGAGGCAAAGATGTCGACAAGGTCTACGCAATGGCCGATTGTTATGTGATGCCCAGCGTCTCCGAGCCCTTCGGGATCGCCCCGCTCGAAGCGATGCGCAATGACACACCGGTGATCGTGTCCAAACAGTCCGGCGTCGCCGAGGTGCTGACGCATGCTCTGAAGGTCGATTTCTGGGATGTCGATGAGATGGCCAACAAGATCGTCGCGGTTCTGAAATATCCACCATTGAGCAAGACCTTGACCGAGCATGGCCGCTTTGAACTGCGTGGACTCAAATGGGACGGGGCAAGTGAGAAATGCGTCAAGACCTACGCGCGGGCAATCGCTGATTTATAGTCTTTGCCACCGATTGAACCGGAGGCACCATTACCAATTCTTGCCCCCTGAGGTATACACCGCCCACGAATATGTGGAGCGTCTGGGATCAACGAACGGATTGTCGTCGTCGAAAGTTTTGGGTGTCTGATGGAGCAGGAATTTGTAATTTTTGCCATCGGATCTGTAGAGATACCCTCGTCCTGCGGTGGGGGTCACTGTAGGATCTTGGGGGAGTTCTTTGAGGAAGTAAGGTGCAAGGCCTGGGATATACCCGTTGTCCCCGACATAGCCCTTTCCGCCGTAGTTTGGTGCATCACCAGACCAGCCGGGGCTCACTGGGTAGTAGTCGTGTTTCCCGTAGTACTGCTCCAATGCATTCTCCACGGCTCGCAAATGGGTCTTTCGGATGCCGTCGCCTGATTTGTCTTTGGCCCTGGCGAAGTTCGGCACCACAATAGCAGCCAAAATGCCCAATACGATCACCACGATGAGGATCTCGATGAGTGAGAATCCGCGTCGTGTATTCTGATGCCGGCTCGACTGAATGAATGGTGTATCCACGGTGTTCTCCTGTGCTGCTCGATTTTGAGGGTGCATTGGTCGTAGATCGGCCCAAAATCGGTTGATGTTGAGTGGTATGGAGACGATCTGGTGGGTGGGTGTGGCTGTGATGATTCGTCGTCCGAGAACCACGATGCGAGAAGTCAGATCAAATATCAGATCATTCTTCAATGCCCAGAGAATGACCAGCAGAGAAAAAACATGCACGAGATGACCCATTGTGCAAAGATGAAAGCCATCAGATAATCACACGGCCTAGCCCACATCCCGTCCCTGAAACAGCACCACCGCAAGTCCCAAGAACACCAAAATCTGGCACCCGCTGTACATCGTCACCAGCAGAATATGCGACGGCGGCACCGGCTGATTCTTGTTGATCGCATCAATCAACCAAAACGACTGCATGTTCGGGATCACCGACCATGCAACCAATGGCACCATGTTGGTCTTGGTCGGAGCCATGAACACCGAATCCTTCGGCAGCGGCGGACGAGACAACGGCACCGAAGTATGACCGATCTGCATCACCAGCATCGATTGCCCAAGCGAGTTGGGGTCGATCTGAACGATTATCAGCCCCGGCGTCTCGCGCGAGTTCTCGACAAGCTCATCATTCTCATCAAACGGCTCAAACGGCGGGGTCACCAGTCCGACACCATTGGGCGACGAGCCGTAGTAAAACGAATCCCCCGCCTTGAGTTGCACCGTCGGAGGCCCCAGCAAATCAATAATCATCTGCGAGCCCGGCGACCTGAGCATGACCTCTTGCCACTGCGGGTCTTCCACTTGGCCCATTGCCAGCACTTCGCGGATAGAGACAAAGTTGCGTGGGTCGTAGCCGAGTTCGATAAACTCTTCGAGTTCTATTCCATTGCGTTTGGCCGCCAGATCCCAAACCTCGTCGTGTTTGAAGTCGTAGGCATCGAGTTTGGTCGGCGACCGCGCCGAGGCGATCTCAGCGACCCGTGTATTGGAATACACATGCCGCCCGATGAAGTAGTTGGACATCAGCCCCATGACAAAGACAATCGCGCAGATCATGATCGTCAGGACCTGTCCAACGCGCGTCGAAACCGCCGTAGCCAAGGCCGCGATGACCAAGAGCGCCATCCCCAGGGTCAGGCATGAGAGAAAAATTTGCGGGGTAAAATCCGTTCCGATCGGTTGGAGTTCCCATTCATCGGTCAGCAGCAGCACTCCGAAGTACGCCAGCCAGATCAGCGGGAGCATCAGCAGTACAGCGGTCTGCCCGAACGACCATCCATAGATAAAGTTGCCCAGCCCCGCGATGAAAATCGCCCCGCCCAGTGCGGTCAATCCAAAGATGATGACCACGAAATCAGGTTCATCGGCGGCCGTGGTCTGGACCCCGTGCCGGATCGCCAGCAGTAGCATTGCGACCATAATCCCGATCGCCAGAATCATCGCCCCAGCAATGCCGATGTATTTCCCAAGAATCACGCTCGGCCGACTGATCGGCTTGGAAACCACCGTCAAAATGGTCTTATTCTCAATCTCCCGAGAGATCGCGGCGGTCGCTATAAAGGATGCCAGCACAATCCCCAGCACAAAAACCGTCGACATCGAAACATCGTATAAGAGCTTGTTATCCCCCGTCACTTCGCCCGGAACGGACGCTCGCCCCATCGTGAATCCGATGATCCAGGTGTTCATAATTTGCAGGAATGCTGCAATAAGCATCATGATCACCAGAATGGGCTGGCGGAGACTCTCGATAAACGAGTTGCGTGCGATGGGGAGGATGTGGCCAATCATGCGGTGTCGATGGTAGGGGGGCTTTGGGGGGTGGATGGTCGATGAGGGGCTCTGGCGGCGCATCTTTCGCGCCTCGCAAAGGACAATGCCTTTCCCTACGGCAATGCCACGACTTGGTTCGGTGATCTTCTTGATGATTTGCCATTTCCCGGCGAACCCCCGCCTTCAAATCAGCGTAAGGTGAACCACAGGGGCGAACTGGCATAGATGGGACCCCGCGGCTGGTTTGATGCGTTTGGCCTTGATTGAGGTCAATGAGTGGACTCTGACCGCCCAGATGCCCACAATAGAGCCCCCGGTACACTCCGGAATGGATATGTCAGCAGGCTGGCACAGGCAAGCATGGGCGACACACGAACACTGAGGTTTCAACGAGACATGGTTCGAGGCGATTACCAAACATACCGAAGAGCGGCCCTCATTTGCGTAGTCGGTCTGGTCATCCAGACTTTCGTCGCGCTGCTGATACTCATCTACTCCATATACTCCGGCGACCACGCCGCCCGCAGTGCCTCGATCCTGTTCGGATCAGGCGTGATCGTGTGGGCGATGCTCCTGTTCGTCTTTGATCAGCACCGTCGCGAGCGGATCGAAGCCATGGAGGCCGAGCAGTACACCACCGCAGGTGGAGCCTCGGCCAGCGCATTCTCAGATGCCTCCGACGAACTCCGCGTCGCCGCACGCCGACTGATATTCATCCAGAAATGGGTAATCCCCGCCAGTGGCCTGCTCTTTGCCGCTGTCAATATTCTCGCCGGTGTATCCAGGCTCCGTTCGTGGGACGCGTACTCGTCCTCCGAAACCTTCACATACAACACCAACATCCTCGGCGCCATGCTCGCTATCGGGCTTGCAATCGGTGTTGTAGGGTTCATTTTCGCTCGCTTTGTCTCAGGCATGGGCAAGGTGCCCATCTGGTCGAGCCTGCGGGCAGGGGCCGCGCAGTCCGTCGCGATCTCGATGGTCGGGGTGTTGCTGGCGATTGCTGCATTTATGGAACTCTCGCTCGGGCAGATGGGCCTCAAATCTTTGACGCCCATGATCGTTCCCATCGGGATGATCGTCCTGGGTTGCGAGGTCGCCCTGAATCTGGTGCTCGATCTCTATCGCCCCCGCAAGCCCGGCGAAGACCCACGCCCAGCCTTTGATTCCCGCCTTCTTGGATTGCTCGCCGCTCCGGACCGGATCGCGGCCAATATCGGCGAAGCGGTCAACTACCAATTCGGTGTCGATGTCACCGGGACTTGGTTCTATCAACTGATTTCAAAGCTCGTCATCTGGCTCCTAGGCATGGGCGTTGCCATCGCATGGCTCATGACCATGCTGGTGGTTGTCGAGCCTCATGAACGAGGATTGATCCTGACCAATGGTCGCGTCAGCAGCCCGATCTACAGCTTTGGTGATCGTGGCGAGAGTGATATAGGCCCAGGCCTGCATGTCAAGTGGCCCTGGCCCATCGCCAGCTACGAAACCCCAGTCTCGCTCTCACGCGCAGCCGGGAAGCAGAGCGAGGTCCGCACCACCACAGGCGTGCGCATTCTTCAACTCGCTTCCAACCGACCCGATGAAGACAAATCAAGCCCGATCATCTGGACAGAGTCACACACATCACGCGAAAAACTCAATATCGTTCAGCCAACTCAGGATGTCGAACACTCAAGTTCTACTCCTGGTTCATCTCAGCAGTCACAAGCAAATCTCTCGCTCGTGGCTGTCGAGGTCCCGATGCACTTTGTGATCCGTGATGTCAAACTCTTCGACCAGTTCGCAGGCCCAGGCCAGCGGGAAGACCTCCTGCAAATGATCGGGCGACGCGTCGTCACCCAGTTCCTCGGCGAATGGTCCATCGATCAGGTCCTGACCCACAATCAAACCCCAATGCTCGGCCAACTCCGCACAAGACTCGAAAACGCCTACGCAGAGCTCAATGAAGGGCAAGGCCCCGGAATTGAAATCCTCTTCGTCGGGATGCAAGGGGCTCATCCCCCGCTCAAGGTCGCGCCGTCATTTGAACGCATCATCGCCGCTCGTCAGAACCGCGAGTCCATGATCGAAGACGCTCGGCGTATCGAAATCCTAACCCTCACAGAAATCGCGGGTTCGGTCGAACTTGCCGAGCAAATCGTCGGACAGCTCAGCCAGCTCGATATTGATCGCCGAGCCAACTCAGGTAATATTCAGATCGCAGAAGCCGAGCTCCAAGTCCAAAAACTCCTCGAGACCGCAGGCGGCGAAGCAGGCGAAAAACTCCTCGAAGCCAGCGCACAGCGTTGGACCCGTCACATGACCGAGCGAGGCCGCGCCGTCTTGCTCGGCGGTCAACTCCTCGCCTACGAAGCGTCCCCAAGCCTGTACCGTTCACAATCATATTTCGACGCGTTGCTCGATGCCATCAAGGACACCCGAGTGTACCTCACCCCAGGCGAGCTAAAATCGCTCCATGTCCGGATTGATCTGATGGATCAAGAAGCGGGCACCGATGTCTTTGCACCCGAAGCGGGTGTGGACATGAATCAGTAAGCAAAGATATTACGGACCAGACAGGTCCATTTGAACCCCATATTGGGGATACGGAGATTACTCGTGCGACACATCTTTATGCGATACATCTTTATCAGTGTGTTTCTGATCTTCCTGCTCTCGATGGTCGCTTTCAGCGCGACCTACACGGTCCGGTTCACAGAATCAGCCGTGAAGACCACCTTCGGCAAAGCAGGCGAGAACTCAATCGTCACCGAGCCCGGGTTCAAGTTCAAATGGCCCTTCCCGATCGAGTCGGTGACCAAGTACGACACCCGCACCCGAATCGTCCAGGCTCGCTCTGAAACCCAGCAGACCGCCGACGACTTCCAGGTCATTGTCGAAGCGTTCTTGACCTACAAAGTCGTCGATCCGCTCAAGTTCTTCCGGAGTTTCTCAAACGCAGGCGATCGACCAATCGACCACTACATCAAAGCCGAAAACTCGGTTCTTCAGGACCTGCTGCGTTCATCACTCGGTGTGACCTCCAAGTTCTCCATCACCGATCTCTACTCCCCCATCTCCGGCGAATCAGCACTCCCAGAACTCGAGTCCCAAGTCTTTGCATTGCTCTCACAAGGCGGACAGGGCGGCAACCCTCTCAAAGATTACGGCATCGAAGTCACCTTCGTCGGAATCGACCGCATCGTCCTCCCAGAAGACGCCACCGACGCGGTCATCACACGCATGGGCGCAAACCGCGACCGTCTCGCAGAACGCTACGAGTCCGAAGGCCGCTCCCAAGCGCGTGCCATCGAAGCCAAAGCAAGGTCCGATGCTGACAAGATTCGTGCCTTTGCTCAGCGACGCGCCGACGAAATTCTCGCCAAGGGCGAGGCCGAAGCCGCACCATATCTCGCCCAGCAGAACATCAATCCAGAACTCGCGGTATTCATCCAAAACATCCGCCTCATGCGTGAATCCATGGCCAAAAAATTCACACTGATCTTCTCAACCTCAGACTACGGCATGCAACTCTTCGATCCCAACATCCTCCAAAATAGCCAGGGCAACCTGCCAGTCCCCCAGCAAGGCGACCGCTCGTTTGCTTCCTCGGGATCGGAGAACTGATCCATGGCAGACAATGACCACAACCTCGATGATCTGGTCAATGACCAAGATCAGGATCAATCAAATCCATCACCCCTCTCAAACCGGGCCGCCTCGGTTCGGCTCCGAGGCGGGCAGTCCGACCAAGACGCAAACGATATGGCACGGATGGACACCGCCAACGAATCGCTCGCCGACGCGCTCAAGATCACCTATGGCCTGCTCAAAGTCGCCATGATCGTACTCGTTGGTCTGTTCACGATCTCCGGTGTTCAATCAATCAAAGAAGGCGAACGGGGCATTAGTGTCCGCTTCGGCAAGCAGGTCAGAACAAACCTTGAGCCCGGAATCCAATGGTCATTCCCCTATCCCATCGGCGAAATCGTCCGAGTTGGCGAGGGCGCTATCGAGATCGCCATCGCCAAAGAGTTCATGCCCAATATATCGGGCGATCAATCCGATGAAGCAGCCATGTCGCTCAACATCAGCCGCTTCAGTAATTCTGTCAAGCTCGATCCCGCGAGCGACGGCTCAAACATCACCTCCGATTTCAACATCGCCCACACACAATGGAGCGTGATCTACCGCCGGTCAGATCACGCGACCTATGTCTCCAACATCATCCCGTCACAAGAGCACGCGATACTCAAGGCTGTGATTCAGCGGGCCGTTGTGCATGTGATCGCCACGATTAAAATCGACGATCTCCTCAAAAACTCATCAGAAGCCATCGCCGGCCGAGTCCGCTCGCTGACCCAGCAATCCCTCGACGATCTTGAGACAGGAATCTCGATCGACCGCGTAGTCCTCACCAGAAAAAACGCGGCCTTATCACTCAGAGCAAAGTTTAACTCCGTCCAAGCCGCAGCCCAAACCGCCGGCAAAGCCAGAGAAGACGCCCTCCTGCTCCGCGACCAAATGCTCAACGAAGTCGCAGGTTTCGGGAGCAAAGTGCTCATCGCTGAAATCAACGAATACGAACGCCTCATCGAACTGCAAATGACCAACGAGTCCGAAATCCAACTCGCCAGAATTGACGCGATCCTCCAAGGCCATCAAGTCGAAATCGGCGGCGAAATGACAGGCTTACTGGTCTCAGGCGAAATTTCCGAACTACTAATCCAAGCACAATCCCAATCGTCGAACCGCGTGAGCCTCGCGATCGCCCAACTCGAAAACTTCCGGTCCAAGCAAGCTCAATTCAAAGCCAACCCAAAGCTCATGATCGCTCGCGATTGGTCCTCTGCAATGAGCGAGTTCCTCGACAAAGACTTTGTCTCAACGATCGTGCTTCCAAGAGGCGTGAGTGCCGAAATACTAATCAACAACGACCCGGACATCGCTCGTGAGATCGACCGGATGAGGAAACGCCGCGAGGCAGAGGGAACGATCGATCAACGCCGCGAAGATATGCGTCGATCATTCTTCAAAACCCAGCGCGGCCTCAAAGAACCAGAGGAACCCTAAGCATGTCCGTGGCGATGCCCGAATCGAATCACAGCACCAGTATCCAAGACGACACCCGTCGTCCAGTCGTTGCGTGCCAGCAGCTTACCAAAACATTCAAAGATTTCTGGATGCGTGACCAGGCGCGTGCAGTGGATAACCTGGATATGGTCATCCACGAACGAGAAATCTTCGGGCTCCTCGGTCCCAACGGCTCAGGCAAAAGCACGACCATCAAACTCATCCTCGGACTCCTCAAACCAACCAGCGGCCGCGTCATGGTCTTCGACAAACCAACCACACATGTCGCCACCAAAGCACGCATCGGATACCTCCCAGAAGAAAGCTACCTCTACCCCTTCCTCAACGCACGCGAAACACTCGACTACTACGGCAAACTCTTCCGCCTCGACTCCAAAACCCGCAAGACCCGCATCGACGAACTCCTCGAAATGGTCGGGCTCGAACACGCACAGTTCCGTCCAGTCCGCGAATACTCCAAAGGAATGCAAAGGCGCATCGGCATCGCCCAAGCACTCATCAACGACCCAGACCTCCTGATCCTCGACGAACCCACCACCGGGCTCGATCCCATCGGCACCAAGCAGGTCAAAGACCTGATCCTCGAACTCGGACGCCGCGGAAAAACAATCATCCTCTCAAGCCATCTCCTCACCGATGTCGAAGATGTCGTCGATCGCATGGTCATCCTCTATGGCGGCAAAATTCGCAGAGAAGGCACCTGCGACGACCTGCTCTCCTCCAAAGAACGCACCTCAATTGAAACCGACGAACTCGACGACGCAACCATCGCCGAGATCGACGAAGTCATCCGTCGCCGGTCATCAGGAAGCAAATCCATCCTCTCGGTCAGCTCGCCAAGACAGAAACTCGAAGAACTCTTCCTCGGCATCGTCGAAGAAGCACAAGCACAACGCACCGCAACCTCAGGCGTCACCAAAGGCGGCGAAACCGCAGCCTTCCTAAGGTCCCAAGATGCACCCATCGCCGGCGATGCCCTCATCGACAGCCTGCTCGATTCCGGGTCAACACAAGAAACCTCATCTGATGGACAAACCGAACTGTCTGAGGCCAATGCTGTGGCCAACGAATCCGACACCGCCTCAAAAGAATCACAAACACAGGATGATGACGGCGTAATCAGCGCCCTTATGACAGCCCAAGACACTCCCGAAACTCAACCCAACGCGCAGACCAACACGCAGCCCAAAGCGCAATCCGGCACACAAACCGGCACACAATCCGCCGAGCCCGCCCAAAGCCAGCATCAGTCAAATGACGATGTGGACACCGGGATCATTGATTCTTTGCTCGATTCAGACGACAGTACCGACAATGAAACGGAGCGGTAATGTTGAGTTCTCGTATCAGTTCCCGGATAAGCGCACTCGACCGCTTTCAGCATGGGCGATCATTCAAGATCGCCGCTTCGGCACTCGTGCTGATCGCGCTGCTGACCTACATCGGATTCTCGATCGTCGGCTCAACAACCAAACAATCCGGCGACTGGGTCTCAGAGGTCCCCGAACTGCTCCAAGACCAAGACGGCAACATCGTCTCCAACCCAATCGCTGCCCGTGACAAACAACTCCGAGCAATCCTCGATGTCTCTCAATCACCCGTCAATGGCGTCATCAGCGTCTCGCTACTCCTCGCCTTTCTTCTCGTCGTCATCTGGCTCAACCTGGGGCTGACCTACATAGGCACCATCGCGATCGTCGGGCTCATAGGCTGGCCGCTCTTTAAATTTGGATATGGCGCGTGGTCCGGGCTGGGCTTTGTCATCATCGGCGTCACCATGCTGATGATGAGCTTCACAGTATTGCTCCGCGCCCTGCGGATCGCACTCAGCGGCGCTCATCCTGTGTTGGCCATCGCTCGCAATGTGCTTGCCGAAGCGGTCAGGATGAAAATCTCAATCGTGTTCATTCTGCTCTTGGCGTTCATGCTCGCCGTGATGCCCATGATGCTCGATACCGATCAACCACTGCGGTACCGGGTTCAGGGGTTCTTGCAATGGTCAACGGGGGCCTCATTCTGGCTCATCGCACTCTTGGTGGTGTTCTTTAGTGCCGCCACTGTGTCGTATGAACAACGCGAAAAAGTAATCTGGCAGACCATGACCAAGCCCGTCGCGGCCTGGCAATACATCTTGGGCAAATGGCTCGGAGTGGTCCTCCTCTCAGGTGCCTTGCTGACCGTCTCCGGACTGGGAATATTCCAGTTCACCGAATATCTCCGCTCCCAGACCGCTCTGGGCGAAGTCGCCCCCTACCAAGCAAGCGAAGGCCGGATCATGACCGAGGATCGGATGATCCTCGAAACCCAGGTCTTGACTGCCCGGAAATCGGTGATCCCATATCTGCCCTTTGGCCCCAACGACCAGCAGTTCGATGCAGCCCTTGAGTCTGAGGTTCAAAAAGAACGGCTCCTCCAATCCAACTTCAATCCAACGCCTGCCCAACTCGCCGGCATGCGAAAGAAAATCTACGACGATGCGGTCACCGATTACCGTTCAATCGATCCGCGAACAGAGGGATACGCGACATTCTCATTCCAGAATCTCCATCAAGCCAAAATCTCCGGCAAACCGCTCACGCTTCGGTACAAGATCAACGCCGAGGGAAACCGTCCCGATATGTTCTACGCGTTGACCTTTGCCTTTGAAGACGGAACGATAATCCCCAGGCCACAGACCGGGCTTGGGTTCTCACACACATTTACTATTGATTCCCAATTCATCAATCAGCAAGGCGTACTGAATTTTCAAATCTATAACGGCGAACTCGGATTGGACCGCAACGAGAACATGATGCTGCGTCCAAACTCGGGCACCATGACCATCCCTCCCGACGGGCTCGAAATTTCTTATCAGGTCGGTTCTTTCCAGAGCAATTTCATGCGCATCATGATGGTCCTCTGGGTCAAACTCGCGATGCTTGCGATGATCGCTGTCTGGGCCTCGTCTTTCGCTTCGTTCCCGGTCGCGTGCCTGATGTCGATCTCGGTTTTCCTCATCGGAGAGTCCGCCGGGTTTGTTCAATCTGCACTCCCGGCCTGGGCGATGGATTCAGATTCGATCATTGGCATATTCAGAACAGGCATCTTCCACTTTGCCAATGCCGTCTCCAAGTTCTTCAGCATCTATCACGAACTCAAGCCAACCCAAAGAATTTCCGACGGCCGTGTACTCAGTTGGGCACAAGTTTCAAGCGGCGTCCTCGCACTCGGGGCGGCCACCGGCGTGTTTTATCTATTGAGCATCTACATCTTCAAGCGTCGCCAGCTGGCGATCTATTCAGGGCAATAGGAGAGCAACCATGGGACACAACACAAAGGTGCGTCTGATCGCGATCCTGGTGATGATGCTCGGGCTCCTAGGCTCAGGCATCTTGACCACCGCCATCGCATCTTCGCAAGGCCGCCACGAACTCGTCTACACCGACCGCGCCGAAGATGGCGACCCGCCCCAAGTCGCCCTCGGTATCGCCATGGGCGCGTTCCGCGGAATCTTCGTCAACATCCTCTGGCTCCAAGCAACCGCCGCCAAAGAAGACGGCCGCTTCTACGAATCCATCGAACTCGCCTCGATGATCACAAAACTCCAACCAAGACTCCCCCAAGTATGGACATTCCACGCATGGAACATGGCCTACAACATCTCCGTCACCACACACACACCAGAAGAACGCTGGCAGTGGGTCATGGCAGGGATTAATCTGCTCCGCAAAGAAGGCCTCAGGGCAAACCCAAACGACATGCACATGCACAAGGAACTCGGGTGGATGTTCCTCCACAAAATCGGCGGCTACACCGACGATGCAAACCAACACTACAAACGACAGCTCGCCTACAAATGGCACAACATCATGGGCCCCGCCCCAATCATCAACCCCGAAGAACGCGAGCGAGCCAAGGTCATCGAGCTTTACGCAGCGTGGGTTCAACGCATTGTTGATGCCCCCAACTCCCGCTCGATGCTCCGCGAATTGAATCCAGTGGCCGATGAGATCGCCCAAAGATACGAAGCAGACTTCAAAACAAACAGACGGCTTGGGTCAGACACAACGATCGATCAAGAGTTCCTCCGCCGCTATCAACTCGACATCGAGATTGTCCGCGCCGGCAAGCTTTGGACAATCGAAAATGAATCGGGACCCAAAACCAAAAACATGCACGCCCTCCGCGAGCAGTACACCAACGAGCAAGACTGGGACGACCTGGCCAACTTCCTCCGCAAGCATGTTTTGATCAAAGAATACAACATGGAACCCGTGCGGATGGTCCAGCAGGTCCACAAGTTCGGCCCCATCGACTGGCGCGTGCCCGCAGCCCACGCCCTGTACTGGTCCTCACGCGGCACCGATGTAGGACGCATGGAAGTCAGCGCACGCAACCGCTCATCGCTCGACTTCCTCAACGCCTTCCGCATCGTCATGCAATCCGTCCAAGACCTCTGGCGCCACGGAGACATGTACTTCAACTATCTCGATGTCCACGAAGGACGCGCCGCCTACTACCAAGGCGTGCCCAATGTCTACTTCGTACCAACCTACGGCGCGATGCTCCACGAGGTCGTCAACGCCTCGGGCATCTACGAAGCCGACCACAAACCCTACCGCCAGTACGCCGTCGGCTACGAGAACTTCCTGCGTGATGCCGTCCGGTTCTTCTACCGCCGCGGCGATCTAGAGAACGCCAACTTCTGGTACGACAAACTGAGAAACTTCGAAGGCGTCAATGTCAACGATCCAGACTTTGCCTACGAGATGTCCCTCTCGCTCAAAGAGTTCGCAGACAAACAACTCTATGACTCACTCGGAGCGCCACAAGTCGCCGTCTCCGAGGTCTTTGCCTCGCTCCAAAACGCCTTCTTCAATGGCCTCATGGTCCGAGACATGGATGTATTCAACGGACAATGGGACTATGCGCGCAAAGCCCACGCCTACTACTTCAAGCAACAGTTCAACGAAGTTGTCGCCTCAACAAACACCGCTCGCATGGAGTTTATGGACCGCGATTTCACATTCCTCGCAGGCCAGTTGTTCGCCAACATGATCATGACCGTCCATCCCGAACAAGCCGAACTCTTATACGGCTACGCCCCGGATGATCTCAAACGCTACGCCTACGACTCACTAGCAACCCAGTTCAAACCGCTGGTTGACTCCATGGCCGAGCAAGGCAAGTCCGAACCATTCTCAGTCCTCTTCCCAGAACCCGAAGGCATGCCCCAGTTCCGCGTCTTCTATGAAGCCAAAATCGACGCCCGCTCCAAACGCGGTGCCAAAGGCGTGAAGAACAACTGATCAATCAGGCCTATAGATTGGATCAATCCGTGAGCATTGCTCGCGCCTGCTCATAACGGTCGAGTGTGCCTTCAACGACATCAGCCGGGAGAACAGGTCCAGGAGTGGTCTTATCCCAAGAGCCCGAATCAACCAGTGATTGCAGGTACTCCCGAACAAACTGCTTGTCAAAACTCGCCTGAGCGCGCCCAGGTTCATACAAATCCGCAGGCCAGAACCGCGACGAATCAGGCGTGAGCGCCTCGTCAATCAAGATCGGGTCGTTATCAATAATCTCTCCATCGCTGTTGATCGGGAGCCCGAACTCAAACTTGGTATCCGCCAAAATAATCCCACGCTTGAACGCATACTCAGCGGCTCGACAGTAAATCTCAAGAGACCGCTCCCGAAGCACCCGCATCAACTTCTCCCCGCCCAAATCAGCAACATGCTCGCACGCCTGCTCATACCCAACATTTTCATCATGCCCCTCCTGGGCCTTGGTCGCTGGGGTAAAAATCGGCTCATCGAGCCGGTCGCATTGCCTCAGACCAGCCGGGAGCAGCACCCCGCACACCGAGCCAGTTTGCTGATAGTCCACAAGCCCAGAACCTTCAAGATACCCCCGCACCACACACTCCACCGGAATCACCCGGCACAAACGACCAATCGTCGTCCGCCCCCGAAGATGCCCGCGCCCCGTCGTCGGGGTCAACGCCTCATCGGGGATCAGCCGGTCGTCCGTTGAAATCAGGTGGGTCTTGCAAATTCCTTGCGCTTCGATCCATTTGAGCCAGAAGGTCGCAATCGAGGTCAGCACCCGTCCCTTCCCCGGGATCGGCGTAGGCAAAATGACATCAAATGCACTGATCCGATCCGTCGCGATCATCACAAGAGCCCCGGCTCCATCAAGCTCTGCCCCCGCAGAGCCGCCCTGCATCATCTCCTCAGGCAGAACATAAATATCCCGAACCTTCCCCCTCCGGACGCCGGGGAGTTTCAGATCAGTCTCAGAAGTCACCAGTGCTGATCCTGAAGAACTCTGCGATGATGGATTGGTGCTCATCTTGTGAGCGTAGTCAGCAAGCCCAATCCTCGCCAGCCAAGATCGACACAACTATCCTGATTCCTTCCCTTCGGGCTCGCCCTGAGCCTGAATGGATCATATTCTTATCGACCGAACCCCCGCCGGGCTCGGCTTGTCTATCAGCAGGTAGACAACAGGTAGACAGAGGAGATTTTCGAGACCATGCTCCGGTTTGTATCCATCGATCCCACGCCAACAACCACCGGGGCACTCTCCGGCGCCTATCTCGTGGGCAAAGACAATGTCGCCATCGCCGGCGAAGTCACCGTCTGCGACGGGATCATTGTCTGTGAAAAAGGAACCACCGAAGCCGTTGCCATCGCCGTCCAACTCGACCTCGACCAAGGCCGGCTCGATCAACTCGGAAGCGACATCGTTGTTGAGGGCGTGAGGCTCGCTCCGCTTGGGACCTGGACTCTCCAGACCTGCCTCCTGCCCCAACGCGAGAGCCCGTATCTGCTGGTCTTGGAACTCGCCCGTCATCGAATCATGATGTTCCTGACCAAACTCGAAGACTGGCAAGCGATCGAATCAACCGAAGGCACCCTCCCGATGCGTTTGTTTGACATCGCCCGCGAGTCCTTTATCCAAGCGATGGTCTGTGCACCAGATTCGATCCTCCCGGATTCCAAAGCCGCCAAGTTGGCTCTGCGTGCTCTTTGGATTGCGTTGGAAGCTTCTGAGCGTCTTGCGCTTCAGCAAGCTGAGCGCGATTTTACGCCGAGAAATGATGGCTCGATGTACGAAAGCATCGAATCAGAACACACCGACCCCGCCAAACGCAAGCCAATCCTCCACCCCGGACGAGGCGGCGTCATGCTCCCATTCAAGCCAGCCATGGGTTCGGTTGTTTCGCCCAATATCTTTGCCCCGATGACTCAAGACGCAATCGCACGATCCTGCGATTTCATCACCGTCCCGATGCGATGGACCGAAATGGAACCCGCCGAGGGCGAGTACGACTATTCAAAGACAGACCGCTGGATCGAATGGGCGATCCGCCAGGCCAAAATACAAGTCGTCGGTGGCCCCCTCATCGACTTCCGTTCCACAAGCGTCCCCGAATGGCTCTACATCTGGGAAAACGACTACGAAACCCTCCGAGAACTCGTCTACGAACACATCAAAACACTCGTCACCCGCTACCGAAGAACCGTCACCCGCTGGACCGTCTGCTCCGGACTCCACTGCGGCGAACACTTCAAACTCTCCTTCGAACAAATGATGGACCTCACAAGAATCTGCGTACTCGTCACCCGCAAACTTCACCCCAGAGCAAAAATCCAAGTCGAAATCACCCAACCCTGGGGCGAGTACCACACCCACGACCGCTCATCACTCCCCCCTTTGTTGTACGCCGAAATGCTCTCCCAAGCAGGCATCCAGATCGACGCCTTCTCCCTTCGCATGCAAATGGGTTCCTACCGCCCAGGCCTCCAAACCCGCGACCTCTTGGCATTCAGCGCGATGCTCGATCAGTACGCAATGCTCGATCGTCCAATCACCATCTCATCATTGGGTGTCCCCACATCCAAGATTTCACCGAAAGACAATCTTCCGAATCATCCCAATGCCGGAATGTGGAGGCAGCCATGGAGCGAAGCCCTCCAAGCCGATTGGCTCTCGGCCTACGCCGCCGTAGCGTTGTCGAAGCCCTACATCGAAAGCATCTGCTGGCATGAACTCGCCGACCCCACAGGCTCCACCGACATGCGCACCGGCGGACTCATGGACATCAAAGGCCTCGGACGCCCAGCACTCGATCGAATGACCGAACTCCGAACCGCGGTCGCCGAGTCCAAACTCCCACCCACATGGTCCGCCGATGCACTCCTCGGTTCACAAAACGCTCCCACCTAATCGGCGTGTGCCCCAAATGACAAACCAAGAATCAACACCCTCCGACTGGTCCAAAACACCCGCGGCCATGGTCTCAACAGCCATCCTCGGAATCGCCTCAATCTCCGGCTTGATATGGTCAATGACCACCACCGCCGCAACACCAACAGTCCACACGCAACAAATTATAAAAACCGGCCAACCCCCACCCGCCAAGTTGCTAGTCAACATCAACACCGCAGGCACCAACCAGCTCCAACTCCTCCCCTCCATCGGCCCAAAACTTGCCCAACGAATCATCGACGACCGCACAGAAAATGGCCAATTTAAATCCCTCAAAGACCTCGACCGCGTCAAAGGCATCGGACCCAAAACCCTAAAACGCCTCGCCGATTGGGTCACCATCACCACACCCTGACCCACATTCCCGGATATGCTCTCAACAACCCAAACCAACCCCATCGGGCGGCTTCAACACAGCCATCCGAGTACACCCGTGCGCGCACTGAAAAAAACAACCACTCAGTATACATGAACCTCCTCGACCCCATCCAACTCAACCCAAACTTCAGAACCCTCGCAAAGGCAATGGATTCAGGAGGCCGCGTCGTCGCAACAGGATCCAGCGGCTGCTCCGTCGCCCTCATCGCCCTGGCTCTCCACCAACGAACAAAGCGTTCAGTCGTCATCGTCTGCGCCCACCTTGACGAAGCCGAAGACCTCCACGCCGAAATCAGCACCCTCGATCCAAAAGCCTCGACACTCTTCCCCGCCATGGAACTCTCCCCAGGCGAAACCAGTATCTCCGCCGACCTCTTCACTCAGCGACTCTTGATCGCCCGCGACATCGAAGCTGGCAACACATCGGGCATCATCATCGCCCCAATCGCCGCACTCATGCAACCCATCCCCGCACCGGGTCGCAGCGAATCACTCATCCGAGAACTCGCCGCCGGCGACTCCATCGACCCCTCCGAACTCATCCAATGGCTCTCAAACCACGGCTACGAACGCAACGACACCATCGAATCCCCAGGACAATTCGCACTCCGAGGCGGCATCCTCGATATCTTCCCATCAACCGGCGGCGGACTCGACGGAAGTAATAGTGGGGGATCAATCCCACTCCGCCTCGACTTCTTCGGCGACGAACTCGAAACCATCTCCGAAATCGACCTCGACACCATGGGCTCAGACCGCAAAGTCACCGCCGCCAAACTCGCCGCAATGGGTGAAAAATACCTCGAAGAATCCTCCGACGACCAATCCTTCCTTCAATCAATCCCACAAGAATCCCTCATCCTCATCGCCGAAACATTCGAAGTCGTCGAGCAAGGCCGAGGCTACTTTGAACGCGTCCACGACGGCCGAACAATCTTCGGCCCACCCGCCGTCCTCAAACTCCTCGAAACCAGATTCCACGCACTCGCCGAGCTCAACCAATTCTCAGCAGGCAAAGCCGGAGCCGACACCCTCGTCGCCCTCCCCGTCGAGCCCGTCCCACCCTTCGACCGCGAGAGCAGCCAAGCCATCAAAGAACTCGGCGAACTCGCAACCCAGGTTGGCCGAGTAATTCTCACCTGCACCTCCGACGGCGAGTTCGCCCGACTCGGAGAACTCCTCTCCATCCACGCCCGCGGCGCGCCCATCGAGCGAGAGATCATCGACATCCGCCGCGGCTTCATCTGGCGCACCCATGATCCCGATACCGACAAACCAACCGGATTCGCCATCGTCCCATCGGGCGAACTCCTGCACCGATCAAGCGTCCGCCGCCGGGTTTCCAAAATCCGCGCCGGCCGCGCAATGGACACCTTCCTCGACATCCAAGAAGGCGACTATGTCGTCCACGCCGACCACGGCATCGCCAAATTCACAGGCCTCACAATCCTCAACGCCTCAGGCACCGCCAAACACAAACAACAACTCGGCAAACCACCAAAGAAACACAAAGAAGACCAAGAAGAGTACCTCACCCTTGAATTCAAGGGCAAAAGCCGCATCCATGTCCCATGCTCCCAGATCGACCTCGTCCAAAAATATGTCGGCGGCTTCGCAGGCAAACCCCCGCTCAGTTCCATCGGTGGCAAAAAATGGAAAGCCCAAAAACAAAAAGTAGTCGAATCCGTCAAAGACCTCGCAAGTGAAATGCTCAGAGTCCGCGCCGCCCGCGAGCACCTGACCGGGTTCCAATATCCCGGCGACTCCCAAATGTTCAAAGACTTCGAAGCCGAGTTCCCCTACGACGAAACCGAAGACCAAATCTCCGCACTCCTCGAAATCAAAAAAGACATGGCCTCATCCCGCCCAATGGACCGCCTCATCTGCGGCGATGTCGGCTTCGGAAAAACCGAACTCGCCATCCGCGCCGCCTTCAGAGTCGTCGAATCCGGAAGGCAAGTCGCCATCCTCGTCCCCACAACCGTCCTTGCAGAACAACACGAACGCACCTTCAAACAACGCTACGCCGACTACCCATTCCGAATCGAATCTCTTTCACGCTTCAAAACCAAGAAAGAAATCAAACGCACCCTCGAAGACCTCAAACTTGGGAGAGTCGACATCGTCGTCGGCACCCATCGTATTCTTTCAAAAGATGTCATCTTCAACGACCTAGGCATGGTCGTCATCGACGAAGAACAACGCTTCGGCGTCGAACACAAAGAACGCCTCATCCAACTCCGCATGACCGTCGATGTCATGACCCTCAGCGCAACACCCATCCCAAGAACCCTCCACATGTCCATGCTTGGTCTCCGCGATATTTCCAGTTTGACCACGCCCCCCGTAGACCGAAGAGCCATCGTCACCGAGGTCATCCCCTACAACAAACACCGCATCCAAAGGGCCATCGAGCGTGAACTCGCCCGCGAAGGGCAAGTGTTTTATGTCCATAACCGCGTATCCAACATCGAGTCCATCGCCGCCGATGTCCGCGCCCTGGTCCCCGGCGCAAAGGTCATCTTCGGCCACGGCCAAATGGAATCGAGCCAACTCGAAGAAGTCATGCTCAAGTTCATGCGCCGCCAAGCAGACATCCTCGTCTCCACAACCATCATCGAATCCGGCATCGACATCCCCACCGCAAACACCATGATCATCAACGACGCCGACCGCTTCGGCCTCTCAGAACTCCACCAACTCCGAGGCCGAGTCGGTCGTTCCCACCACCGCGCCTACTGCTACCTCCTGCTCCCCGAAGACCGCACCGTCAAAGAAGTCGCCCAAAAACGCCTCAAAGCCATCGAAGAATATTCCATGCTCGGCGCCGGATTCAAAATCGCCATGCGCGATCTCGAAATCCGCGGCGCAGGCAATCTCCTAGGCGCAGAACAATCCGGCCACATCGCATCAGTCGGATACGAAATGTACTGCCAACTCCTCGACCAAACCGTCGAACGCCTCAACGACTCAACAATCCAAGACCAAATCACCCACACCAGCGTCGACATCGGCCTCATCGGCTACATTCCAAAAAATTACATCCCATCAGACGCGCGGCGTATCGAAGTCTACCGACGACTCGCAATGGCCAGATCACAAAATGAAATCGACCGCGTCGTCCAAGACTTAACAAGCGCCTACACCAAACCCCCCGAACTCACCCGCCGCCTCATCATGGGCGCTCGCGTCCGCGCCTCCTATCAAGCCCTCAGCGTCCGCGCCCTGGGCGTCCGAGGCAGCGACATCATCTTCCTCACCGCCGACCCAAACAAACTCGCAACCATACTTGCAAAATCACCCGCCAATACTCGCGTGATCACAGCCGATCTCGCCCAGACCAACGCCAAAACCGCCGCAGGCCAAAGCTACGCCGAAGTCTATGTCCGACCTGTCGAAGCCCTGCATTCACCCATGGCCATCGCCAAAGCCCTCGTCGAGTGGGCACAGCAAACCCCAATGGCAGGCTAATCCCCTTCAAAACACGCAATTTTCGACAGTTCTAACAAACTCTTGACACAAAAACCCACCAGTTCCGATATACTACACAGTCAACAATCCACTTCAAGGACGAACATGCACAACGACCCAGAACATACATCAGCCGAATTCGATTCATCACCATTGACCTCGACCGACATCTCGCTCGACGACGACCTATCCCAGGTCCGCCGCCGCATGATCAGCGAGGCCGCCCAAGCCATCGAGATTGTCAAATCCGCAATCGACTCGCTCTGGGAACTCGATGAATCGACCGCTTCGATGATCTCAAAGATCGAAAATGAGATCGACAAAGAAGAGGTTGAAATCGAGCAGGAATGCTACCGGATCCTCGCGCTCAAAAACCCATTCGCTGCCGACTTCCGGCTCCTCACCTTCATCCTTCGCGTCAACACCGATATCGAACGCGTCGCCGACCACGCCTCATCAATCCGCAAGATCATCGCCCGCATCCAAGCCCCCACACCACAATGGCCAGAATCACTCCGAGAAATGGGCCAGCGCATCCCCGTAATGTGTGATCAACTCTTACGCGCCGTCGTCAACACCGACGCCGAACTCGCAAGATCAGTCGTCAAACAAGACCGCGCCATCGACAAACTCGACGGCCAAGCCTTCGACGAAATCACACTGCTCATCAAAAGCGACCCCACAAAAGCCTCAAACTATCTATTAATCTACCGAGTCGCCCGCGAACTCGAACGCGTCGGCGACCTCCTGGGCAACATCGCCGAAGGCGTCATCTACCTCGTCACAGGCGACATCGTCCGCCACACGCCAAAAATAAAGAGAAATAATCCAACAACTTCATAACCCAGTGGATACCCAACCATGCCCGTCCTCATCATGACATTCGGGAGTATCTTTACCTTGATCGGGTTAGTACTCTTGGTCAGGGCGATCTTCGGGCACCAAATTTCGGATCATCCGTTCTGCCGAGCGTGTCGGTATGACTTGATCGGACTGGACATCTCCTCACCAACCCCCTGCCCCGAGTGCGGGGCCGCCGTGGTCATTAACACGCGATCCATCATCAAAGGCCAACGCCAAACCCGCCTCTGGCTTCTGCCCATCGCTCTTGTCATCATGCTCGTCGGCTCAGTGGGGATTGGATACACATCAATCAAACGACACCCATCACTCGAATATATCGATTGGCATGGTATCTATGAGCAGTCTTCCGAACCCACATTGCGTTTGTATGAAGCCCTAAACGATGAGGACGCTGCCCATGAACTCTGGCGGCGCATGACCAAAGGCAAGATTTCCGACAAGGGACTCAGAATCCTCATCGACCGGGCGATCAAGCACATCGCCGATCCCTCCGCCGTGTACGACTACCGATGGGGCGGCGTGCTGCTCTATGCACTCTACGATAACCAACTCACCGATCAAGAACGCACCACATTCATCGAGGGATCCGTCACTTCAAAGATTCATCTGCACGCCTTGCAGAGCAACGACTCAGACACCACTTATGCCGTCATCTCCCACCACGGCGTCGAACGCTTCATGGGCTCATGGATGACCACCATCCCGCTCCAACTCAAAGACCGACCCGTCAACAGCATGCGAGCCACATCCGACTTCCGTATCGTGTGCACCCCCCAAATATTGGCCATCAACGGCAAACCATTGCCCAATCAAGAAAAATGGGCGAGCACCTCAAATGATTGGGCGGCCATCAACACCGAGTTCGCCACCAGCCGCATCCATATCCCCTTCCCCATTGATCAGCAGGTACTCGATGCAACAATCGCCATCAACTATGTTCTTATGCAGAACGATACTCTGGTCCATACCTGGCAGCAGACCATCAACACATCCATCCAACGAGCAACTGGCCCCGTTGAGCATGCCCAGCACATCGAAGACCCCGCGATCATCAATCCGATCCTGAGCAATCTGAACATTGGAATGGTGGTTGTCCCGACCCAGACCGATCTTGCGAGGCAAGCAGATACACGCCGCGGCGTCCGACCAGCGCTTTCCATTCAATCAACCAAGCTCTTTGATCACAAACTCCTCGGCGACATCCGATTCCGAATCGGAGACCACCAAATCCCGTACCAATCCATCGAATGGAACCCCCAACCCCGCATTACTTCTCCAAGGAATCGCGGAAGGTCAATCTGCTATGTTTCAGGTTGGGGATGGAGCGGATCGAGCGAGTTCGATGAAACCCTCGCATACTTCGATCAGCACCATTCCTTCTGGGAAGAGGCACTCCAAGTCGGAAAGGTCGATGTTCTCATCATCCCCAATCTGAAGATGGCCGAGCAGAACCCAAGGATCACCTCATTCATCAACCGCCCGATCATCTTCAAAGATGTCCCAGTTTCACCGTTGGTCCCCCGCATCATCACACGGACAAGCAGTCTCACGGGTAAATCGGTCGAGGTCTTGCGATGGAGTCCTCAGAACTCGCCAACAACAACCCGCTCCCAACCAATCACCGCAGCATTCCTTGATATGGATTGATCTGGTATACTGAGCAACATGATTATCATCGGCATTGCGTTCTTCGTCATTGGCTTACTCATGCTCCTCTTTGCCTGGCGCGGACGCATCTTCGCCCAAGGTCAGTTCTGCCGAAAATGCAAGTTCGACCTCGAAGGTTCTCCAATAGACACCCAAGGCAACAAATGCCCTGAATGTGGCCAACCCATCCACACCCAATCCTCCCGCCGAATCACCCTCCGCCGAAGCTCCCGGCTCGGGCTGACACTTGCCATTGTGCTCATGGCAAGCGGTATCGCCGCTCTCTGGCTTGGTTCATCTGGAAAAACAAGCATTTTCTTCGGTTTTCTACCAGACTCAACAATCCTCTGGCTCTCCGAACAAGGGGTTGACGAAGCACTCGATGAACTGGCTGGCCGTATTACTTCGACAACGAATCCCATCCCCGCAGAGTTTCATATCCGCGCGATCGAGCTTGCTTTGGTGCATCAAGCCGACACCTCGCAGCCATGGAACCCACGCTGGGGCGAAGTGCTCTCCCTGTCGTTCGGCAATCCCATCATGACCGACGACCAAATGAAGCAGTATGTCAGGAATGGCACAAATATGAGTGCCCAGATCCGCAACCGCGTACGCCAAGGGGCCGATGCAGTCGATATCACCGTCACCTCATCTCCAGGACGAATCTCAGCCCAGAACCACAACGAGACCGGGTACTGGATACAAACGCAACTCGTCCGATCGGGCGTGGTGGGGGACAAGCCACGAAAGTTCTATGGGGATGACCAATCCATGCACAACTTCTATATTCCCAAACACGGGAGTAGTTCCTCATCTCCCTACAGGAACACAATCAATCCGTTCGGAACCGGATTTGACAGAGAACCCGGATCGCAAGTCCAGGTCTATGTGGAGTACGAACTGGTGATCCGAGGCCTCGGCCTCGGCGTGGTCGGAGAATATCGAACCGAGCAATCCATTCTTATCATTGCCCAAGACGAGGATGTCGTTTCGACATTCAAAGACCCAGAGTTGGCCCAAAAATTCTGCGATTCAATCCAGATTTCACCCGTACGAATACTCAAGAATATCCCAGAACCAACATCAAACTTTGGGATAAGGGCTCTCGGAATACGACTGAAATTCGACGGCATCCTCGCATCCGTCGCAATGCAACCGTTCTTGCGTTTTGATGACGGCGAACTCATCGAATTAAACAATAACTGGACCCAGCAAGGACCAAATCCAGCGTTGAAAGGGAGCGGTGCTTATTTGGCGGCCACCTATTACGACGCCGCGATGTACGAGCGGGTAGCGATCATCACCCAACGCATCATCGACCAAGGACACATTGACATCGTTTTCAAAACGGACGCCTCTCTTGCCGAATGGAAACCAGGGATCGACCGAGTCCTGGATTTCACACTGGTCTTTGAAAACATCCCAATCGAAGTCTACGAGGAGGAAGACACGATCAAGTTCTTTCCAATAACCAAGACGCTGCGAGAGCTTGAGTGGATCGAGCATGGATGCACGGAGGATCATACAGCAGGCCCATGAGCCGATAGATTCACAGTCAAGTTCTCCAAGAGCAATAACTTGGTATACTGCTCATCATGATCATTATTGGAATCGCACTACTCGCTTTCAGCATGTTCTTGCTCATATTCGCCTGGCGAGGACGCATCGTTGGCCGAGGCCAGTTCTGCCGAAAATGCAAGTTCGACCTCACCGGCTCTCCAATAGACACCCAAGGCAACAAATGCCCAGAGTGCGGCCAACCCATCCACACCCAATCCTCCCGCCGAACCACCCTCCGCCGAAGTTCCAAACCCGGGCTCATCGTCGTTGCATTTCTCCTATTGGCAGGTCTTACCACCACAGGTATTGGAATCACCGGCAACTCCGCAGCCGTCTACGCCAAAATGCCCGATGGCATCATCGTTCGCCTTTCTACTATTGGTTCAGGTGGTGCGCTCGATGAACTGGTCAATCGGCTTACCCGTGTCCCCCCGCTAAGCAATGCTCACTGGGATCGACTTATTGACTACGCGCTCAAAATCCAAGCCGACCCACAGGCCCCATGGAAGCCCGTGATCGGCGAAATCCTCGCTGATGCTTGGATCACCAATCGACTGACCGACGAGCAAATCAATCAGTATCTCGATCATGCACTGGACATCCAATTCTTGATGCGTGACCGGGCAGTCCGCGGCTCAACAGAAATACAGTTGACAACCCGGATGACACCAGCCAGAATCCATTCCCTCAATGGAACCCAAAGCGGCTATTCACTCAAAATTGGCATCGTGAGTTCTTCGATCGGAAAAGAACCCACTCGGCCATATCGACCCGATGGCAAGACCCTTTGGATATCACATACCGAGATCAACATTCCAAACACCTACTCAAACTGGAGCTATTCAAACGCGGTGGACATTCGTTCGATTGCCAAAGAAATATCCGCTCAGCCAGGGACAGATTTGCCAATCACGGTCAATGTTGAACTTGCGTTGGTTCCCTCTTCATTGACTTCCAACGGCAACACCGATGACACCACCCGATACTACAAAGCCATCACCATCAATAAATCTATCCGAATCCTTGAAGAAGGTACACCTTTGGTCGATACGAAGTCCGACCCATTGAGCATCCAAAATCTCAAAGAACAATACACAATCTCGGCAATCCGTATGCTCGCCGAATTGGACCCGGATCGAAAAAGTTGGACTCCGATCCTGGGCTTTTCGATAATGATCAACGAGGGACTTTCCGACTCGCTGGCTTTTCGCGCGTTCTTGAGGGTCACCGATGGAGCCCAGAGCCAAGAGATCGAAATCGCAAAGGTGATCCACGAGCAAACCAACAGCAGAGGTTCCCATGGCACCGCGATCTCCTGGCGGGTGGACCCCGACGATCCCGAAAAATCCAAGCAAGCAGCCGACATAGTGGCCATGCTCAAAAAAATTGGTAAAGCAGACATTATTTTACGCTCAGATCCAACGATCGCTGAGGGAAATCCCACGATTGATTCCATCCTCGACACCACATTGGTCTTTCGTGATGTATCGATCAACCTCGTCGATACCTATGGCAAGATCTGGATGACGACGCTCAATGAGCGACAATGGCATGCATCAAATGAAGATTAGCGTACAATAAGCTCCCATGATGACGACAAACCTCTTCACCATCCTTGTATTTTCAATCGTCTCAGCATTGATGGGCCTCTTCCTCCTCCGCATCGCCATCCGAGGCAAACTCATCTCCCCAAACCCGCACTGCCGCAAGTGCAAGTTTGATCTCGCCGGCCTCAACCTCGCCGACCCAACCCCCTGCCCCGAATGCGGCACCATCCTCCGCACAAACACCCCCGCCATCACCACAGGCCTCCGCAAGATCCGAAAACTCGCCCTCCTGGCCTCAATCCTCTTCCTCCTGACCGCCGCCACCGGATTCGCCTGGCCCAAACTCTCCACACTCCCCTCGATCCAGAACATCAACATCTACAACCACTTCCCCGAACCCCTCCTGACCAAACTCGCCACCACCGGCGATACCAACGCCCTCCAAACCCTCCACGACCGCCTCATCCCAGGCGATGTCACTGACCAAGCCCTCCAAAAACTCATCACCCACGCCTTCACCCTCCAAGCCGACGAATCAGTCCCCTGGGACAAGCGGTGGGGCGATGTGATTGTGTATGCGATGTATGTTGACCTTTTGGATAGTGAAACGATCGGAAAGATAGCCGAGGATTCAATGGAGCAATACATGGTCGCTCACGAAAGAATCGGCCCTGATTCGGACATGTTGCTCTATCAAATCAAGGGTCGAGAAACAAGGGGGGTTGGGAACCGTCAGTTTCGGCTGAGTTTATATGATGGGCACGAAACGCACTGGGACCTAGACATCAGGATTTTCGGAGCAATTACAGATGATTCAAAGATCAATCGGTACGGCTCTATGGGGACAGGATTAAACTATTGGTACCCATTCCAGAGCATTGGAGCGATGACTACAAACGCCCCAATCCCTGTCGGGAAGGACCATATTGTCTTTCGAATCCCCATCGAATATGTACTCTCAGAGAATGGCGAAGAAAGACACCGATGGAGTGTGGAACTCAGGCATGAAGTCGTGCGTCTAGGTTCAGAACCGGAATACATCGAAGTTGAAACCAATCAAGCAGTTGGGTCCGATGTTATCGAAGGGTTGTTCATTTCAGAGTTGATGGTCCCCACAGATGTCGTCGAGATGGCAAAGCACAACTCGATTAAAAGTACCACTTTCTTATTTGCAACAATTGAAAATCCGATAGCCGAGGATCTTTCATTGATGGGCACAATCCACTATCGAATCGATGACCAAGAAATTGCCGGACAATCAATTATTGCGTTTCTTGATTCTCAATACTGTCTTGGAATAGGACCGCAATATTCTGGCGGCGAATCCGGCTGGCTCAAGCCATACATCGATCAGATCGAGTTTTGGGAGCGGGCTGTTCAGCGAGGCAAGATTGATGTGGTGTATCGTCCTGATCCATCTCTTGCTGAGATGAATCCTGGGCACAAAAAAATACTCGGAATCCCCTTCATATTCAAAGATGTACCGGTCAAGGGCTTGATCCCAGAGCAGGTTTCAACAAATCGTGCTGGCGTTGAAGGGATGGAGTGGAGATACATCAACAGATTCTCAAACCCCGCCCCACCCAAGACAGGGGCCGAGGCACTGGATGAATGAACGAGCCATGATTGATATGGGGGAATAAAGCAGTCTCACAAAGCAGGTGTACAAAAACAGCGCACGAAAAAACCTGCTTGGGTAAGCAGGTTTCGTTCGCGGCTTATTAACCAGTGAACAGTTGGGTCCATCTTCACGACTCATTACTGAGTCATTATTCGTCCACGAATCTCTCAAGAGTACACTCAAGAAATCAATGATATGACGAGCAAGAATGTGCTCATAGTCTCGATTCGGTTCGCACCAAGGAGGTTACTATTTTGATTCCCTGTAAGGGGTTTCATGGGAGTAACCACACGATCGAGTCTAAGGAAATCCCTTAGAAAGGAGGTGATCCAGCCGCAGGTTCTCCTACGGCTACCTTGTTACGACTTCGTCCCAGTCACCATTCTTGCCGTAGGCACCCCTG
>JAESRA010000156.1 GCA_016764895.1 Phycisphaerales bacterium
CAGCAGGGGTAAAAATAGACCATAAAGTGGCGTTGGTCAATCTGTTTTTGAATCTACCTGACAAGTGATGCCGTTGCCGCTCAAGTTAAGGCGTTGGGGGGTGGATTATTGGCCTAGGGCTTGGGTGATGGCGGCGACGACTTGGTCGGAGGTGTAGGCGTTGGAGAGCCAGATGGGGGTTGGGTTGTTGGGTTCGTAGACCACCAGGAGGGGGATTCCGGTTTGGCCAAGGTCGCGGAGTTTCTGCCAGCCGGGGGCGGACATGGCGGTGAGATCGGCGGACATGGGGATGACATTTGGACCTAAGAGCATGGATTTGACGGGGTCGCGGTTGAGGACTTTGGCTTCGAGGGCCTTGCAGTTGAGGCACCACTCGGCGGTGAAGTCGAGGACGACGACCTTGCCTGAGTCGATGGCCTCGTCGAAGGCGGATTCTGAATAGGGTTGCCAGAAATAGTGGTATTGGTGGGTTGTTTGGTTGGCGGCGATGGCGATGCCGCTGGTGGCGATGAGGAGGCCTAGGAATGAGAAGATGGCGCGGGGGGCGAGTTTTTTGGTGATTTTGAGGGTGCGGATCAGGAGGAGGCCTCCTGTGGTGAGGGCGAAGAAGGCGATGATCCACCAGTGGATTGTTTTGAACCACCAGGGGGTTGCCCACCCTTGTCCTGAGGCGATGGAGATCATGGTGACGCCTAGGAAGTAGGTCGCCGCGGCGAGCATGAGGAGGCCCATGACTTGTTTGACGAGTTCTGAGGCGGGGCCTGTTTTTGGGATTTTGTTCATCCATTTGGGGTTCATGGTGAGGACGAGGTAGGGGAAGGCCATGCCGAATCCGAGGGAGAAGAAGATGATCATGACCTGCCAGGGCTCCATGGCGGCGGCTCCGGCCAGGAGTGCGCCGGCGACGAAACCGAAGCAGGGGAGACCGAGGATTGCGGTCATGATGCCGAACATGAAGGAGCCTGAGGGTGAGTCGGCTTTGGGATTGATCATGTAGGTGCTTTGGGGGAGTTTGATGGTGAAGAGGCCCATGATGCCGAGCCCCATGACGCCGATGAGGAGCCCGATGAGTCCTGTGACCCACCAGAGGCCGAAGATGATGGAAGGGTCTACAAAGTCAGCGACGAAGGCGACGGGGATGCCGATGCCGACCCAGAAGGCGATGACTCCGAGTGCCATCATGATGCCGAGTTTGATGGCTTTGGATTTGCTTTCGCCGGCGTGGTTGGTGATGGTCATGATTTTGAGAGGGATGACCGGCAATACGCAGGGGGTGAGGTTGAGGATGAATCCGCCGAAGGCTGCGGCGAGGGCGATGACGGCGATGCCCGCGGGGGAGTCGATTGGGGGGAGTATGAAGAGGCCTAGGAATTGGCGTTGGTTGTTGAGGGGCTGGGTTGTGATGTTTGAAGATTCTGTCCATGCTTGGGGGTTTGAGAATATGGAGGGGTCGAAGTTGTCAAAGAGGGCGTTGGGGGTGGGGGTGATTGTTGCGGATTCTTGGGTGATGGTCAGGGTGATGGTCTGCTTATCGCTGGTTGGGGGGAAGCAGACGAAGTCGTCGCAGGCTTGGTAGGAGGTGGTGATGGTGAGTGTGTGGTCGCTTAGGGTTGTGTTTTGGGCGATGCGGATGGGTATGTAGGCGACGGCTTTGCCGGCGTAGCTGATGAGTTGGATGGGGGGGCCCATGAATCGGACTTCGACGGTGTATGGTTTTGGCCATTGAACGGGGCCTGCTTCGAATCCGGCTGGGAGGGTGGGGATGATTTTGGTGGGTATGGCGGTGAAGTCGCCGAGGGCTTCTGGGATGATTGGGTTGTTTGGCCAGGTGTGGTAGCCTTGGCTGTGGTTGAGGGTGACGGCGATGACGAAGGTCGAGCCTGGGACGAGGGTTGTTGCTGAGGATTCTACTGAGATGGTGACTGGGGGGGCATCGGACCCGAATCCGTCGAAGCTTGGCTGCGCGGGGGACTGGGTTGTGATCGCTAGAAGGAGGAGGGCGGCGAGGATTGATTGGATGCGTTTGAGCATTGACTTGGAACTCCGAGGTCGTGGATCGGTAATGAGGGGATCGTATCAGCATTGGGGGGTCGTGATGGGGGGTCGTGATGGCCAACGGTGGGAATGGGTGATTTGTTCCACAGGATTACCTGCCTTGGATGAGATCGCAGTCTAAATGGTGGAGAATCGTGGCTAGAGTGCCCGATACAAGACTTAATTGACTGTCCCTGCTTGCTGTGGGGTATCGGTATATCTGTTTGATGGAGTTTTTGGCTGATGGGCATGCTTGACCAGAATGAAATCGATGCGATGATGGCGGCGGTGGATGAGGACGAGGTCAGTGAGCCGCTGCCTCAGATTAGTATTTTTTCGCGGACGCGGAAGGATTTGGATAATGTTGAGGTTCGGCAGTATGATTTCAAGCGTCCTGAGCGGGTATCCAAAGACCAGATGATGGCCCTTGAGACGCTGCACGAGGCGTTTGCGCGGAATTTTGGGGCTTCGCTTTCTGGGTTTTTGCGGACGATTGTTGAGGTGCGGGTGGCGGCGTGTGAACAGATGACTTATGGGGAGTTTGTGTCTGGGCTGCCGAACCCGACGAGTTATAATTTGATTCAGACGGACAAGCTTGAGGGGCAGATGTGTCTTGAGATTTCGCCTTTGATTATTTATCCGATTATTGATCGTCTTTTGGGGGGGACGAATCAGGACTTGTTTATTCCGCAGAGGCCGATGACACCGATCGAGCAGCGGTTGATTTCCAATGTGCTTGGCCGGGGGCTTGAGGCGTTGAGCGAGGCGTGGAGTAGTGTTAAAGAGCTTGAGTTTAAGATTGTTGCTCATGAGTCGAATCCTCAGTTGGTTCAGATCGTGCCTCCCAATGAGGTGGTGATGGTGATTGGGTTGGAGATGCGGATGTCATCGCGTGCGGGGACGATGAATTTGTGTATTCCGTACAATGTGATTGAGCCTGTGATGGATGATTTGAGTAGTCAGAGTTGGTTTGCGATCAATCGGAGTGATTCTGATACGAGTTATGAGGATTTGATTGTCAAGAATTTGGATCAATCTGGGGTTAAGGCGTCTGTTGCGCTTGCCAATACGACGATCACGCTGCGGGAGCTTTCTGAGCTTTCGGTGGGGGACACGATCGTGACGACGCATGACGCTAAGGATCCAGCCGTGATTTACATTGAGGGGGAGCCCAAGTTTACTGCTGAGGTGGGTCAGCACCGGAATAACCGGGCTGTGCGGGTGATTCGGAGTATTTCTAAGGGTGAGCGGATTTCGGATTAAGCTGTGGGGGG
>JAESRA010000157.1 GCA_016764895.1 Phycisphaerales bacterium
AATCCCCCCAATCCCCCCAACAGTCGAAGTCAAATCCGACCGAGCATCCACCTGCCACCAAAACGGCTCAACCCCGCACACCACCGCCGCCTCATGCATCACCATCGCCGACCCATGAATCAAATACCGGGCCTTCTTGCGCCGCCCATTCTCTGACAGTGCCCGCACCAAAACCTCAGCCCCAATCCCACCAGGATCACCCATCGAAATCGAAATCGTCGGCCGCCTATCCATCCCCAACTCTACGCACCATCCCCCTACGACCCCGGAATTGAAATCCCAAGATTCGAGAGAATCTGGTAATACGCCACCACCGTCAACACCCCAAACCCCACGATCATCACCATCTTGTGTTTGAACCCATGCCGATGCTGCTTCTTCCGCATCGAATGATCCACCACATCAATCATCTCATCCCCAAACCAAATCGAAAACATCGTCCCCGCAAGCGAAATCACCAAAATACTCCAGTTGGGCCAAGCCGTCGTCAATATCGAATACAACAACCGCGTCAACGCCGTATCCTCATAACTCCCAGGCCACACCAACACCCCCACCACATTGACCCCCACCGCCACAAACCACACCACAATCTGCGTCACCATCATCCGAACCCCAAAAAGCAATCGAATCGGAAACGCCACCACAAACCCACCATCAGCCACAGGCGTACACAACACAAAAAAACTCCAACTCAACACCGCCAACACCGCCCCCGTCGACGCATCAAACTTCCAACTCATATACCCAAAATACCCCACCAACAACACCATCAAAACCGCAAACCGCCAAAGACTCTCACGGTGCGTCTGCTTCGAACTCAAATCCAACTTGTTCTTCATCAGCACACATCATACCCCACCGAACCCACCCCCCTCACAAAATCCGCTGCGACCTCGGAAACGACCCAAGCACCTGAATCTCCTTGCAATGCACCCTGGCATCCTTCAACGCCTGCTTCATCTCAGGATCATCCCGATGCCCCGTCGCATCAATATAAAATGTATAGTTCCAGTTCTCCCGCCCCGAAGGCCTCTTGTCAATATGGCTCAAATTCACCCCCGCATTGTGAAACGACTGGAGAACCTCGACAAGCGCCCCATGCTTATCTTCCGTAACGAAAGTAATCGCCGTCTTGTCATCCCCCGTCCGCCCCGCCTTCTCCTTAGAAATCACATAAAACCGCGTGATATTGTCCGCATTATCTTCAATCCCCTCAAACACACAAGGCAGCCCATACAACTCCCCCGCCAGCTCAGATGCAATCGCCGCCGATCCCGGCTCAGCCCCAATACCCCGCGCCGTCTTGTTCTCATCAATCGCCGTCTGCACCGCCTGACTCGTCGACACATCCGGACACAACGCCGCATTTGGAAACTGTGCATTGAGCCAAGACCGGCACTGCGCAAACACCTCAGGCTTCGAATGAATCCGCCGAATATCCTTCGGATCCGCATCACTCAAAAACATGTGATGAATCCCAATCTGAATCTCCGCATACACCCGCACCTTCCCCGCATTCTCCCAAAGAGCATCAAGCGTCTCAGTAATCCCGCCCCCAATCGAGTTCTCAATCGGCACCAACCCATAGTCAGCATGTCCCCGTCGAACCTCAGAAAACACCGCCGCGATCTGCCGCAAATCCGTGTACTCAACAGAAGACCCAAACTGCTTGACCGCCGCCTGATGCGAGTACGATCCCAAAGGCCCCAAAAACCCAATCCGCAACGCCCGTTCAAGCGCAAAGCTCCCCGACATCATCTCACGATAAATCGCCTCAATCGTCCGGTTCGGCAAAGGCCCATCGTTGTTGTCCAACGCCTTCTGCAACACCGCCGCCTCCCGATGCGGTGCATAAATCGGCGTATCACTCCCACGCTTAATCTCCCCCACATCAACCACAAACCCCGCCCGTTCATTGAGCATCGCCACAAGTTTCTTATCAATCCGATCAATCTTCGTCCGCAATCCATCCAAGGCCGCAGAGTCCATCGGAGACTCAACACCCGCTTGTGATTTCTTCTCAACCGTCTTCTTCTTAGTGCTTTTTTTCGCCATAGATACGACCATATCGCCAATCCAGCCCACAATCGTCAACCAACATCCCTGATTCGTGTATGATTGTCCGATATTTCAATCATTTTCATCCCTCTGGACTCCATATCCATCCAGAAACCCCATCCCCACAATCCCCAAGAACATTCCTATGGCTCCAAGCACCTTCCCCACATCCCTCACCCTCGCCCAAGCCCTCCCCGAAGGCGGCTCAGTCCCACTCTTCTTCCTGCTCGCAGGCGGACTCATGCTCTGGCTCTTCGGCGCCAAAATCGTCAAACCCGTCTTCTTCATCTTCGGCCTCGCCATCGGCGGATTCGTCGGCACCACCATCCTCCCACTCACCGGACTCCCACCCTTCGAACTCGGCAACTTCACCATCACCCCCGGAATCACAGGCCTCCTCGCCGGAGCAATCATCGGCGGGCTCGTCATGCTCGCCATGTTCCGCATGGTCATCACCCTCACCGCCGCCCTCGCCTTCGCCGCCGCCGGACTCCTCGGCGCCATGGTCTACCTCAGCTTCAACCCAACCACCAACACCGAACTCACCGCCACCGAATCAACCATCGTCCAAGGCGGCGACGCCGCCACCAACGCCTTCAACGCCACCACCGACGCCATCGCCAGAGAAGCCGCCGAACGATCCGTCGATCTCCTCAACAGCGACACCAACAACCCCCTCAACCCCCTCATCAACGACGACACCAAAAGCGACATCCTCGACGCCGCCGAACGCTCACGAGCATTCGTCGCCCGCGTCGTAGAAACAGTCAAAGACGACCTCGACACCCGCCCAACCCGAGATAAAATGATCGCCTTCTCCTCCATGTTCGCCGGGCTCGGACTCGGACTCCTCATCGGCGTCGTCATGCCCAACCGCGCCGCCGCCCTCGTCACCAGTTTGACCGGCTCGGCCATCTGGATCGGCGCAGGCACCGCACTCCTGACCGCCCGCAACGGCGAAATCCCCACCTTCCTCGACCGCCCCGCCGTCGTCTGGGCCACCACATGGATCATCATCGCGATTCTGGGTTTGTTCGTGCAACTGGGGTTCCTGGGCAAAAAACCAAGCAAATCGACCAGAACTCAAAATGATGACGAAAACGATGAATAATTTACCCAATGAAATATCGCCCTGATTTGGGGGTTATTCAAAGGGCAACAGACAACATTTGCCGGGCGCAACCATCCTATTTGACTTTCAGTGCCGAAGATGCGACAATTAACCATTCAAAACGGACCGATACCTGAGGGAACCTGGAGAAGTTACGACAACTGGAATCAGAGCCAACACACGGAGGTCACATGTCCGCAATAACCAATCCAATGAATACCCAAGCCATACCACAAGCGACCACCACTATCAAAGACTCGTCAAACACCACCAATGCGACCATCAGTTTGAATAAAAAACAACTCCTCTCCCAAACCACCCGCCGTCGTGATGAAGCCACCAAACTTTTAACGACGCTCCTCGATGCCAAAAAAGTCTCCGAACGCAACCTCGCCTCGATCCACCAAGACGATCTCCTCAAACGAGTCACAGGCAACTCCTCAATGGACAACGCCATCGCCTCGACCCGCAAACTCATCGACTCCTTCAACCGCGTCATCGACGACCTCCGCCGCAACCTCACCGACGAAGACCTCGCCCTCATCTAACCCCCCAAAGTCAGACTAACCCCCCAAAGTACAGAACTCCCTCGGGTGCCACGGCTTGACCGTCTTCGGCAAGCCGTGTCTTACTTGCACACCTATCCTCCAAGCATGACACCAATCCATTCCTCCCCCGCCACTGGCCAATCCACCGCCACCGTCCGCTTCATGAAACTCGACGACCGCGCCACCATCCCCCAATACCAAACCCAACTCGCCGCAGGCCTCGACCTGGCCGCCTGCCTCCCAAGACACGACACACCCGAAACAGTCACCGTCAATCCAGGCGACATCGTCAAAATCCCGCTCGGCTTCGCCGTCGCCATCCCCCCCGGCTATGAAGGCCAAATCCGCCCCCGCTCCGGACTCGCCACCAAGCAAGGCCTCACCATCCCCAACGCACCAGGCACCGTCGACGCCGACTACCGAGGCGAAATGTTCGTCGCCCTCATCAACCTAGGCAAAAAACCCATCGACATCACCCACCAAATGCGCATCGCCCAACTCATCATCGCCCCCGTCTCCCACGCAACAATCCTAGAAGTCGATTCACTAGATGAAACCACCCGAGGCACCGGCGGCTTCGGCTCCACCGGACACTAAAACACACCCATATTGCCCGTGCCTAAAAATACCACCGATTGAACAACCACAAATCGTCACCCACCATCATCACTCCCTGAGGCCGGCTCGATGGTAATGGTGTGTTCTAAATCAATCGTCCGAACCCAAAGCGGCTGAGTTTGGAATCGTTGATCACCATTCTCCCAATCAATGGTCTGAGGCCCGGCCACGGGGAGAATCGCCAGAACGAGCCGAACCCGGATCGTGACCACTCCGGGCTGCTCCGGAATAAAGACATACACCGGCGGCTTCATCGCTTCGATCCGCGCCAAATGTGACTCCGGCATCAAACTCCGAATCGAATCCTTGATCTGCTCTGTGATCAGGGAAATCGATCGTAGGTTGGTGCCCCTTTGGTGCGGCGTGGGGTCCTCACCAATGACAAATCCACCAAAGTAATACCTGGGTTTCATGCCACCGCCAGCATCGAAATCCCCGTTTGTGTTAAGCCCAAGCGTAATCGGCTCACCAACCCGCCCGGTTGCCGGTGCCTTGATCCAAATATCATCCGCCAGTTCAAGAACCCGGTTGGCCTGATCATCGCTGAGCAACCCAGCGACGAACTGCTCACTCAGCCATTGACGCTGCCAGTACGACATGTATGCACTGTCCCGATGAATATCGCTCGATACAAGCTTCTCAATCAACTCATCAGTCTGCTCTTGGCTCATCGGATTGCTGACAATCCGTTCAAACGCCTCCCGATCAGTCGGAGCAAGTTTCAAAAGAACCGCTCTCGGTACCGGAGCATAAAACGCCGCAGGGTTGGCGTAGTTGATGTAAGTAAGCACCCCGCCAAGAATGGACATCGTCAGGCCAATACGCCAAAACCACGGCGAGCGAATGCGAGGACAATCAGAGGTGTCTAAGGGCGAGAGAATAAAGATACCACACTCAGGGCACCTGCAGTCAATGGTGAGCCCAACAAGCGGGTAGGAACACTTGACGCAAGATATTTGCCCGGGCTGGCGGGCGTGGTAGCCGTAGGCGATGATCCCGATGCCACCCATGAATGCGTATATGCCAAAGATACTCAATATACTGCCCAGCCCACCGCTCACATTGTTCAGGAACAGAAAGATGACCATCAGGCCAAGTATCATGATCTGAGTTTCTGTGAGGTCACGGAACGGGATATTCCAAAAGTTGCTGCTCGTAGATTTTTGCAAGCGATTGGCTTCTCGCATTCTGCGCCTCTGAGCCCGTATCGACCGCCCAAACAGCGGCACAATCCACAACACAAGCACAACCGCCACCATCCCAATCCCAATAATAAATCCGGGACGAAGAATCACAGACACCGCGGTCAATGCCAATGAAAATACAAGGCACCACCGCCACCAAATATTCAAACGACGAACGACGGCCAGTCGCTCATAATCAATCCTCAGCTCAATCTCCGGAATCGCCTCGCCAATCACAATGTCAGGATGCACATACTTCATCGCCCCAAGTATACCCCCAACAAAAAACCGCCCGCAATCAAATCACGGGCGGCTAAGTACTATTCTATTGATCAAACCACTCTCAAAGCTTCAGATCGCCAAGCCCCATACCCATCCCGCCGGAGCTCCCAAGCCCGCCACCCTTTTTCTGGGCGACCGGGTTCCGCTTGGCCTTCTCACGCATCCGCCGGAGTTCAGGAGTCTCCTCCTTGACAACCGCTTCATCGCGCCCGCCACGCCCTCCACCTCGGCCGCGCCCACCACCACCGCCGCCTTCTTGCTGAGGCCGATCCTTGAGCTGCTTGATCGACAACGAAATCTTGTGATCCTCAGCATTAACACTCAACACCTTGACCTGAACAACCTCACCTTCTTGAACAACATCCGAAACCGTGTTGACCCGTTTCCAGTCGAGTTCAGAAATGTGAACCAGCCCTTCAACACCCGGAGCGACCTGCACAAAAGCACCGAAGTCCATAATCTTGGTCACCGTTCCGGTGGCTTCTGCCCCCTCGACGATTTCTGAGGCCACCGCCGTAAACGG
>JAESRA010000158.1 GCA_016764895.1 Phycisphaerales bacterium
CAAAGTCTTCCCCGCCTTGCGATACTTGACGGCCAAATTGTCAATCGCCTCAATCGCCGAATGATCCACCACCCGCGAGTTGCGAAAATCAATCACCACATCATCAGGATCGTTGGCCGGATCAAAAAACTCCTTGAACTCACTAATACACCCAAAGAACAAAGGCCCATTGAGCTCATACACCCGCGTCCCGTCCGGCTCATCGCGTTTGACAACATGAATATGCCGAGCGTGTTCCCACGCAAAGATCAGCACCGAGACAATCACCCCGACCACCACCGCCATCGCCAGATCGTGATACACCGTCACCGCCGACACCAAGATCAACACGAACGCATCCTTCATCGGAATCTTGTTCATGATCCGCAAGCTCGACCATTCAAAGGTCCCGATCACGACCATAAACATCACGCCGACAAGCACCGCCATCGGGATCATCTCGATGTATTTGCTTGCAAACAAAATAAACGCCAGCAGGAACAACGCCGCGCTGATTCCTGATAATCGCTTGCGTCCGCCAGAGTTGATGTTAATCATGCTCTGCCCGATCATGGCACATCCACCCATGCCACCGAAGAGGCCACACACCGAGTTGGCGATGCCTTGGCCGATACATTCCTTATTCCCCCGGCCGCGCGTGTCGGTCATCTCGTCAATCAGTGTCATCGTCAAGAGCGATTCGATCAACCCAACCCCAGCCAGCGTGATCGCATAAGGCAAGATAATCATCAGGTTTTCAAGTGTCCAAGCAACCTGTGGATAATGGAAAGTCGGGAACCCGCCTTCGATTGATGCGATGTCGCCGACCGTTTTGGTATCAAGATTGAACCCAATAACGACCAGCGAAACCACCACAATCGCCGCCAATGACGACGGCACGATCTTGGTGATCTTGGGCAAAAAGTGAATAATCATCATCGTCGCTGCGATCAACCCAAGGAACAACAACATCGGCGTCCCGGTCATCCACGCATGCCCGCCATCAGGGCCTTCGACCTGAAACTGCTCAAGCTGCGCCAAAAAGATCACAATCGCAAGCCCATTGACAAACCCAAGCATCACCGAATGAGGCACAATGCGAATATATTTCCCAAGACGCAACACCCCCGCGGCCATCTGAAGCAACCCCGTCAACACCACCGTCGCAAACAAAAACTCGACCCCATGATCGGCAACAAGCGCCACCATCACAATCGCCATCGCGCCCGTGGCTCCAGAGATCATCCCAGGCCGACCACCAAACACCGCCGCAAGCAACCCCACCATAAACGCCGCATACAACCCAACAAGCGGCTCAACCCCGGCAATGATCGCAAACGCCACCGCCTCAGGGACAAGCGCCAGCGCCACCGTCAATCCAGAAAGCAACTCATTTTTGATCGACCACGAATCGTCGCCGCCGATCTTGGCTGCGGGCATGCTTGGTATTTTCATATGTCTGTATTTCCTATCCCGATATCGCTGGACACACCCATCGTGCCGGCCTGATGAATACGCGCACAATGAGAATCATCGCAGCGCAAGAGTATGTCCTGAATTAAATCTTTACCGCCTCGGATTCCTCGGCGTGCCCTTGGCGTGCGGATCACCCACAACCGTCGGCCCCTTGATCTCCGCAGGCTTGACCTCATGATGAATCTCATCATCATCATGGTCATCATGACCATGATTCCCATGCTCATCGTCAGGATGGTGCCCCCGATACCCATGGCCCTGCCCATACCCAGGATCACCCGGAAGTTCCCCTTCATACCCAGGTTGTGCCATATCCACACGAGCAAACAACAACCGTCCCGCCGCCGTTTGCATCGAACTGGTAATCACCAGATCACACATCTGCCCAACAAACTCAAGCCCGTCCTCGGCCACCACCATCGTCCCATCGTCAAGATACCCAACCGCCTGACCCTGCTGCTCGCCCGGCTTGATCAGATCCACACGAATCAACTTCCCAGGAATCACCGTAGGCTTGAGCGCATTGCTCATCTCATTAATATCAAACACAGGAATCTTCTGGATCGACGCAACCCGCGACAAACCCGAATCAAGCGTCACAAGCAGCCCCTTAGTAATCTCAGCAAGCTCTATAAGAGCAAGGTCCACCGCTTTCTTCTGCACAGGCGTTGAATCAATCACCACCTCGACAAATCCCATCCGCTGGAGCTTGGCCACCATATCAAGCCCGCGCCGACCCTTGCTGCGCTTCATCCGATCGTGCGAATCAGCCATTGTCTGAAGTTCTTCGAGCACGATTTTGTGAATCACCACCGCCTGCTGGATCAACCCCGTCGCCGCGATGTCCACGATCCGGGCATCAATCAAAACCGAAGTATCAAGAATCAAAGGACGAGCCCCACGAATCTGCTTGGCGAACTCCACATACGGAATCACCAATCGGAAATCATCCTGCGATTGCAGCACCGTCGTAATACCAAGATACGACAACGACACACCCAGCAGCACCTTGATCGCCGACACAAAGGCCCCAGCCTCAAAGTCCCACGACCGAACCACCAAATCAATCACATTCGAAAATACCCACGCCGCCATCAACCCCGCCATAAGCCCAAACATCACCCCAGAAATCATCGATATCTTCTTGCGAGGCATCAACAAATCAACCGTTAAAAACGCCCCAGCCAAAACCAATGCCGTCAGCACAGGAGCCCACCAACGCTGAGCAAACCCAACCTCAAGATCACCATCCGCCTGATTGATACTCAGCACATACAGCATCATCACAACCAGCATCAAGCCCACAAATCCGATCCGTACAAATCGAACCAGCATCCGAACATCTCGATCTTCAGTATAAATCATTTATTTGTCCTTTGTCAGTTTGAAAGAAGTGGAATCCAGACCCACTGATATCCGTAGCCGGTGCCCAGATCGACACCTTCCTCTAGAACACCCAACTCTATCAGCATCTATCCAGAATTGCACGCGTAAAAAATAAACGAATCAGCATCACATATCGATCACCCGCAAAAACACCCGGACCTCTCTATCCAGATATGATCCCCCA
>JAESRA010000159.1 GCA_016764895.1 Phycisphaerales bacterium
GGGGGTGGTGGGGGTCATTTGGTGTTGAGTTTTTGGGTGAGTTGTTTGAGGGCTTGGAGGGTTTGTTGTGAGGTGTGGTGTTCGATGCCTTCGGCGTCGATTTGGGCTTGGGTGTTGTCGATTCCTAGGGCGAGGAGGAAGGCGAGGACGATTTCGTGGCGTGCTTGGGATTGGGTGGCGACGGCTTGGCCTTTGGGGGTGAGGTGGATGGGTTTGCGTGGTTCTTTGGTGACGAGGCCTTGGCGTGCGAGGCGGTCGATGATTCTGGTGACGGTGACATGGGAGACGCCCATACATTTGGCGAGGGTGGAGATGCGGGCGGTGCCGGATTGTTGGATGAGTTGGGCGATGGCCTCGACATAATCTTCGGCGGTTTCGTCGCGGTGGGCGGCGCGGGTTTTGGCGAAGCGAGTGGATTGGGTGATGTCGGGTTTAGGAGTCGTCACTTTTTTGGTCCTGGCGGGGTTGGTGTGGATTGTAGGTGGTCGAAGACCCGACTGCGCCGCCCCACAAACAAGACGGCGAGTAGTGGCACCCGGAAATGGGGAATGGGGAATAGGGAATGGGGAATGGGGAAGAGGAAGAGAAGACACGGCTTGCCGAAGACGGTCAAGCCGTGGCACCCGGCAGTGGGCAGTGGGGAAGATGAAGAGAAGACCCGACTGCGCCGCCCCCCAAACAAGACGGCGAGTCGGGGCACCCGGCGGCGAGTAGTGGCACCCGGTGAGTAGTGGTACCTGGCAATCTTCTCTTTACTTTTTTTTTGGGGGGGGGAGTTTTTACTTTGGGGGGGTGCAGGCGTTGTTGAAGGCGTTGATGAAATCGAAGATGTCTGAGTTGTCGATGAAGCCGTCTTGGTTGAAATCTGCGGTTGGATTTTTTGCGTGATAGGCGCTGACGAATGTGCTGATGTCGAAGAAGTCGAACGCGGCATCGTGGTTGTAGTCAACTGGGTGGAAGGCTTGGACGGTGATTTCTTGGTTGGCGTTGATGTTGTTTAGGGTGGTTGTTGAGCCGTCGGCCCAGTCGATGCGGAGTTCTTCGATTTGGGTGTTGTTGGACATGCCGATGTGTGTGAGTATTTGTGAATGTCCTAGGTATGAGGCGTTGTTGTGTACGGCGTGGAGTTGTGTTTGGCCTTTGATGGTGGCGTAGATTTTGGTGCCGTAGCCGTTTGGTGCTAGGCATGGGTGGGTGGAGGTATCGAGTCTTACTTTGAGGTAGTTGGTGAAGCCGTCTTCGATGGCGAGGTCGTTTCTGTAGAAGCGGAGGGGGCCTTGGTTGTCGATGAAGATGAGATCGAGGTCGCCGTCTTTGTCGTGGTCTAGGGAGACGAGTCCTCTGCCGTTGATGTTGAAGAGGAGTCCTGCGGTGACGGGTTGGTCTGAGAAGTGTCCTGTGCCGTCGTTGTCCCAGAATCGTGTGGTGGCGTTTGGCCATCCTGGCCAGCCGTTGGTTGCGATGAGGTCTTGGTCGAGGTCGTTGTCGAAGTCTCCTGCGACGACGCCCCAGCCCCAGGCGTTGTCTTGGACGGCTCTGGTCGCTGCTTGGTCTTGGTAGATGGGGTCGCCGAGTGCGTCGATGGATTGGCACATGTAGAGGGTGTTTCCGCGGGATTCGTTGGCGATATAGATGTTTGTTTGGAACCAGTCGAGGAGTCCGTCTGCGTTGAAGTCTGCGACGGCTGCGCCCATGCCGTTGAAGTCTGCGTTGATGTTTGATTTGTTTGTGGTGGTGCGGAAGGTGGCTCGTCCGTTTTTGTTTGTGCCGTTGTTGACGAAGAGTTCTGAGGTGGTGAAGTCTGCGGTGAGGAGTATTTCTGGGTATCGGTCGCCTGTGACATCGACGATATGTGGGACGAATCCTCGGATGATTTCTTGTCGGTCTGGGGTTGAGAGTGATTCTGTGGTGATGTCGATGAAGGTGTTGGTTCCTGTTTGCATGAATTGGTTTTCGAAGAGTCTGTTTCCTCCTTCAAAGAACATCCATGTGGCGACGAAGAGGTCGAGGTCGCCGTCGAGGTCGATGTCTCCGAAGGCGGGGGTCATTCCGCCGGGGATGTCGAGTACTGTGTTGACGCCTGCTTTTTCTGCGATGTCTGTGAAGGAGAAGTTTCCGTGTTTGTCTGGTCCTGAGTTGAGGTAGAGTTTGCATTGTCCTGGTTGCGGGTTGTCTAGGCCTGGGTTGCCGTAGGATGTGACGAAGATTTCGGGGTATCCGTCGTTGTTGATGTCTGCTGCGGCTGCGCCCATGGAGAGGATGGTGTCGTCGATGCCCCATTGTGCGGCTTGGTCGGTGAAGGTTCCGTCTTGGTTGTTGATGTAGAGTTTGTTTGGTGCGATGCCTAGGGAGGGGATGAAGATGTCTGGGTAGGTGTCGTTGTTGAAGTCTGCGACGCAGATTCCTCCGGCCATTCGGTGCATTTGTCCTGGGTAGCCTATGGCGGTGACGGATTCTGCGGAGATGCCGACTTGTGAGGTGGCGAGGGTGTATTTGGGGGGGACGGCTTGGGCGGTCGGGGCTGTGAGGGCGGCCGAGGCGATGGCAAGCAGGGCGAGGTGAAGGGAGTGACAGGGGAGCTTTGAGTGGCTTTGGGTGGTTGCGGGAGTGTTTTTCATGCCTATAGAGTGGCGCGTAAATGGTTGAAATCAAGGGAAATGAGGATGAATTGGGAGGGATTTCATTGGTGAATCAGGTGGGTTGGTTTTCGGGCGTTGCGATGGGGGCTTTTTGGCTTCTGGGGCTGCTACTTCTGGGGCGGGTGGCTATGGCGGTGGAGGTGCCTCTTGCGGCGGTGAGGTCTCGGATGGGTCCGAGTTTGATGCGTTGCATAGCTGCTTTGGCGTTATCGGCGGAGTATTCGGTGCCGACGAAGTTTCGGCCTAGGGCGGTTGCGACGACGGCGGTGGTGCCTGAGCCTAGGAAGGGGTCGAGGATGGTGTCGCCTTTGTTGGAGGTGGATGCGATGACGCGGTGGAGGTAGGTTTCTGGGAGTTGGTTGTCGTGTTGTGGTCGTCGTTCTTTGTTGTTGCCTTGGATGCGTCCGAGGTGTTTGCCGTACCAGACATCCATGGGGAGGCGGAGTCCGGGGGGCATGCCGTCGCGTTTGGATTCGGTGCGGTGGTCTGCGTAGACGGCGCGGCGGTCTGATTCTTCGAGGATGGGGTCTGGGTTCCAGGTGCGGTTGTTTGGGTCTTTGACGAAGTAGAGGGCGTGGACTTTTGAGTTGATGAATTTTTTGGTGGTGTTTTGGCCGAAGCGGTAGTGCCAGATGCACCAGTTGATCATGGTGAGGTTTTTGGATTTGAGGTGGACGACGATTTCGGCGGCCCAGTCGTCGGGGATGTTGACCCAGAGGGCGCCGGTGGGTGCCAGGGCGTCGATGCAGAGGTTGAGCCAGTCGTGGGTGAAGGTGAGGTATTCATCTGCGGACATGGCGGCGTCGTCCCAGACTTTGTTGGACTTGGTGTTTGGGGTTTCGTGTTTGTTGTAGTCTCGGTTGAAGTTGAAGGGGGGGTCTGCGAAGACGAGGTCGATTGAGGAGGATTGGACTTCTGGGATATTTTTGAGTTGCTGGCGGCAGTCGCCGATCCAGACCTTTGCTGTCGTGGGGGCTGTCGTGGGGGCTGTTGAGCCGTTGGGGAGGGTTTGGGAGAGGGTTGGTTTGGACATGTGTGACTCTTTGGGGGTATGTGTGCTAGTCTAGTGGATCATGTCGTCTCGCGCCAGCCAACCCGGAACTTTAGATTTGTCGGTGATGATTCCGTGCCGGAACAATATTCGGACGATGGGGCGGGTGCTTGAGTCTGTTCGTGGGTTGTGTTCGCAGTTGGTGGTGGTGGATTCTGGGTCTACTGATGGGACGCTGGAGTTGGTGGAGGCGTGTAGGGAGTGGGTTGGGGATGATGCGTGTGAGGTGGTGTTGATTCAGACGCATTGGCGTGGGTTTGTGCGGACCTCTTCGATGGCGATGGAGGCGTGCAATCGTGGGCATGTGTTGTGGTTGGATTCTGATGAGCCGGTGACTGAGGAGATGGGGGAGTCTGTGCGGGCGGCGGTGGGTGATGGGGTTGGTGCGGGGATGGTTCGGCGGGTGGTGGAGTATCAGGGGCGGCTGTTGGTGAACTCTTGGCAGCCGGAGTGGCGGGTTCGGCTGGCGCGGATGGATTTGGTGCGTGATGGTCGGGCCAAGATTACGGGGATTGATCCGCACAATCATCTTGATATTGAGAAGGGGATTGAGGTTCGGAAGCTCGATGGGATTTTGATTCACGATTCATTTGAGACTTTTTCGGAGCATTTGGAGAATCAGTTGCGTTTGGCGAGGGCGAGTGCGACGGCGTTGCATGCTTTGGGGAAGGAGACCAATGCGATCAAGATGGCGTTGTCGCCTTTGTGGTCGTTCTTTAAGCAGGCGATGATCAAGGGGTCTTGGCGGGATGGGCGTGCTGGGTGGCTGGCGGCGAGCACGACCTCGGCGGGAACTTTGATGAAGCACATGATTTTGTATGAGCTTGGGCGCGGGGATTCACGGTGAAACTAGATTTCGTGAGATGCGTACGGGATATAGATGCGTAGCAAGAAAGCCGTTATTTGGAGTGTGGTTGTCTGTGTGGCTTTGATGTCGTTGCTTTGGTTTGCAATGAGTGTTCGATCAGCTGCGCATAGATTGCTTGAAGCCGAAAGACAGGCTGTTGCATATCGCAATTTTTTTATAGCGTTGGATGAGTACGCATTACAAACCGGACGACTTCCAGATTCATTTGGTGAACTTCTCTCTGCTCAATTTCTGGTTGAGCATTGGGAGGCGAGTTGGCAAGAAGATACCGTGTATTTACAGGAACTTATTGAGCCCGATTTTTCTGTCGCTCCTCAGGCAAAAAACCTGAGTGCGTTTGTACCTGGATATGAAACAAAGGCGTCGTGGGCAGATTACGAGTGCGAGTGGTATTGGGAACGGATCATAGAGAACTGTGAGCCCGACGAATGATGCTTAAGATCATGGAGAAGTCGAAGACGACTCTTATGGGTGCCCGGATATCAAACAAGTAAGAGGAAGACATGCTTTGCCGAAGACGGTCAAAGCATGGCACCCAGAGGTCGCTCAAAGCACTGTAATTTGAGTGGCCTATGATCTTTGCGTGCCTTGGCGTTGTGCTGGGGTGGTTGAAGGTGCCGAGGGTGGTTTTTGAGCTGCTCGGTTCGGCAATAGCCCAGTGATTGGGCGGAATGGATGTTTTCTATGGGCGATCGAGATCGTGACGGCGGTGGGTCTGGTGGACGACGACGCAGTGGAGGTGGCGGGGGCCGCGATGGAAACAGTGGTGGGGGCAAAGGGCGAGGTCGGA
>JAESRA010000160.1 GCA_016764895.1 Phycisphaerales bacterium
GGGTGCCCCGCTGGTGGGCTTTGCCACCTGCGGGTCTTCAAATGGGTAACGGGTAATGCTACGAATTGCCTTGGATTGCTCTAGAAAGCAAACAGCATATCAAGGAACTTGGTGACGACGCCCTTTCCAGAAGCATCCTTCACATCGCCCTCATTTTCTACCGCCAATGTGAGATTCGCAAGCTGGCTTGAGAGGATCGTATTTTGGGTGGTGATGTCTTCAGTTCTTGCGAGCCCTGCGATGATGAGCGTCTGAATCTCCTCATCCTTCTGGATACGCTTCTGAGCTTCGAGAACAAGTGACCCGTTGGGCTTGACCTCCAGCACCGTTGCAGTGATGCGGGCACTGAACTTGTCCTTGCGTTCATAGTCGCCTTCTCCGGTGAACTTACGCTTGGCATCGGCATCAAGGAGTGTGCGGTTGCTGAATCTTGGGTTGGTATTGACCTGGAGTTCGAGAAGTTTAAGAAGATCAATCATTGCGTTGAGTTCAACACTGCTCTTGCTTATTTTCTTGGTTTCGAGCGACTGCGAACTCGTCTGCGACGACACCTCATCAATGATGATCGTAATAATATCGTGCTTCTGGTAGGTCCGCAACTCAGGCTCAGGAATGTAAGTCAGCGACACATCCTCAAGCAAAATCACCGGCACCGAAGACTGATCCGGGCCCGTCGCGTATTCCTCACCCTCAGTCAAATACAAGCTCTGCGCCGCAGCATTCGAAGCCAGCAAGCCACACATCAAAACCCAAATAATTCCATACACGCATTTCATAACAAACCTCCATCCAAACCCTCTCGGATAATCACAGCTTTCCCCTTGCCCGTCGCCTGGGCACGAAACACATTCTCGCCATTCATTGATTCAATTTCCACGGCCTCACGAAGCCGAGCGTTCGCCTTTGCCCGCCCGCGAATAGTGACAATTACCGACCCAGAAATCGACTTGGCCGTCACAATATCACCCCGCCGAATAACAAGAGGCAGCTCGATATGCTGCTCCTGAATCAGTTGCCCAGCATGAATCGTCTTCGACAACGCCATACCCAAAGCCTCATCAATGCCAGCACTCAAGTCTTCCGGAGAAACCCACCGGCGTTCGGTTATAACATCAGAATCTTCAAGCACCGTCCCACGGTTCACCCGCTTCCGGGCGATCAAAACCGACCGAAATACCTCAACACCAAACACCAACGCCTGCTCCTCAGCAACCTCAAGATTCTCAAGCACAATCACACGAATCGCCGTCCGCCCACGCTTGGAAATCTCCCGAATCTCAACAAGCCGAGAATCAGTCGGGGTCGAAAGAAACCCCTCGTCATTGCTACGAAATGACATCCGCAGCAAATCGTTCCCAACCTGATACCGATCCCGAACCCAACGCTCCACATGCGACCGCACAACCGACCCGCTCTTCGTAATCTCTTTATCCTCAGCATCCACAGCCAAAATCTTCACAGCGACCGCCCGCGACGAATCCGTCTTCCGAACAGACACACCCGTCCCCTCAATCACAATCGATCCCGCATGCACACCAGGCTCCCGTTCAAGTAGTTCACGCAGATCAGTCACTGCCAATCCTTGCCATTGACCAGATTCCCCCGTCAATAACTCCTCGATAACAAGCCCAGCAAGTTGCTCAGATTGATCGCCCAGAATCAAACCAACCTGCGCCAGCGTAATCGGCCCATCAGACACCAACCGCACAGTTGACCGCAACGAAACCGTCGTCACCCCACCAGAAGCCACCACAGCCGTCACCATCAATAGAGCAACAGAGAGTGCAAGGCGAGCAAATTGGAATCGTTGAATCATCATGGGCTTATCCGTTCAGCGAAAGAACTATCGACGGAGCTGGGCGATTGACCGCAGTGTTTCATCGGCAGCCTGGATCGACTGGGAATTCATCTCAAATGCACGCTGGGTACGGATCAATTCAATAAGCTCAATGGCAGGATCAACATTGGACCCTTCGAGCATATTGGGAGAAATTGTTCCAAAGTTTTGCGATCCTGGATTGCCTGTGATCGGAGAGCCAGATGCAGCAGACTCCACCCACAAGTTGCCTCCAACTTGCGAGAGCCCAACCGGATTCGCAAAAATCGTCAGTTCAATCTGTCCAGCCAACTGCGGCAAGGCCTGCCCCGGAATGCTCTCCCAAATCTGACCATCAGGCCCCACAGAAAAGTCCTCAGCATCCGCCGAGATCGTGATCGTTGGATCAAGCCGGCGTCCGGTAGAGTTGGCCAGCACAATCTCGTTGTCCGCATTGAGTACAAAGTTCCCCGCCCGGGTATAGGCAATCCCGCCGGACCCCAGGTCATTTTCAACTTGTACCTGAAAAAACCCACGCCCATCAATGAGCATATCCAAAGGCCCGTTCCCCGGAATCGGTGCGCCTTGCGAGAAATCTTGCTGCGTGCCAGATGTCCGTACTCCAAGCCCGACATACAGACCCGTCGGGCTCCGATCCCCGTTGGCGTTTTCTACGCCGGGCTGACTTCGTTCGATATAGAGCAGGTCTTCAAAGTTAACGCGCGAGGCTTTGAACCCTTCGGTATTGACATTGGCCAGGTTATTTGCGGTCACATCGAGCCGGGTGTTGAGTGCCCGAAGTCCCGAAGCTGCCGATTGCATCGCGAGGATTGCCATAATTGTAATCTCCTGAATCTATCTGGTCTATTCCGGGTCGCTTGTTTAAGCGATGCGTCCGAAGGTGTTGATTGCTTTGTCCATCATGCGGTTCTGCATGTCGATCATCCCGATGTTGCTTTGTGCCGACCGTGAGGCGGACTGGATTTGCATAAGTGCGTCGATCTCATTGACGCCTGATGCTTCGGTGGCGAACTGTTGAAAAGCACCGTGCCCGTCTTGGATGCTGAGTGGGGTTCCGAACTTGGAAACAAAGAGGCCCTGGCCGTGCTTGGTCAAGATGCTGCGGTCGGCAACATCGCCAAGCCCGAGTTGTCCGACGGCCGCATCGCCTTGGGTAATGAGTCCGTCGCTGTGGAAGGTGAACAGGCCGTTGGATGGGTTGAGGTTGATTTGATTGTTGTTTGGATCAAGTACGGGGCGGCCTGAGGTGGACTGGACCAAGACGCCATCGGCGTTGACGGTGAGTCTGCCATCACGGCTGAGGGCTTGGCCGCCGTTGTGTTGAACGATGAAGAAGCCTGAGCCTTCGATAGCAAGGTCCATGTCTGATGAGGACATGACCAACGCTCCTTGCGCAAAATTGATCTTGTTGTGCGCACTTAGTACGCCCGCCCCGAGGCGTTCGAGCATGGCGTTGGAATCGAGGTTAAAGAGCCCGTCTTCTTGACGGACTGCGGGCCGGAACTGTGTTCCGGCCATGATGGGCTTAAAGCCTGCGGTACCAAGGTTTGCGAGGTTTCCCGTCAGTGCATCCTGCTTGTGCATTGATGCGAGTGCTCCCGATGCTGAGATTTGAATCCCGTAGTTCATGGCGTGGCCTCTGTCGGTGAATCCGTGTTCCTCCATGAACACCAGATACCCGCGATGGGCTTATCACAAACGGCGTGCCAGACTGGATTGGGAAAGGGTGAGGGCGAGGGGGGGTTGGGGTGCCACGGCTTGACTGTCTTCGGCAAGCCGTGTCTTTTTGGATTGCTTGGTCTTTGGGGGAGGAAGACA
>JAESRA010000161.1 GCA_016764895.1 Phycisphaerales bacterium
CAATCCCCCCAATCCCCCCAATCCCATCCGACCCATCCGACTCCACCCGAACCTCCACCACCGAAACCGCATCAATCCCAATCCCCCGAACCCGCATCTCGCCTCGGCTCCCCCCAAACTCATCCGATCTCCCTAAACTCCCCGATACCAAAACCAACCCCGCCAAGAAGCCCGCAACAACAATCGAAATAAGCAAAGTTTTCAGTGACATACCATACTCTATTCGACCATTCCTCCCCATTCCCACCCAAAACACCCGACAAAACAAACAACATGACTCCCCCCCAACCCAAACCCCTCATCGCCATCACCTCCGATCTCATGATCCGCAAAGATCATCCCACCGCCTACCTCACCATGACCTACGCCCAAGCCGTCCACAACGCCGGTGCCATCCCCGTCATCCTCCCGCCAACCACGCCCGACCCAGACACCATCGCCACCCTCATCACCCGCTTCGACGCCTTCATCCTCTCCGGCGGAGACGATCCAAAAACCGAACCCTTCGGCCATCCAACTCACCCCAAAGCAACACCAGTCCTCCAAGCCCGCCAGACCTTTGAAACGGCACTTATCAAAGAAATCAATAACCATCCAGACATCCCAGTCCTAGGAATCTGCCTAGGAATGCAAATGCTCGCCCTCTGTAATGACGGCGAGTTGAACCAACACCTTCCAGACACCCACAAAACCCACGCCGACCACTGGAACAAAAAACACCCCATCATCTCCACCGACGAATCCATCCTCCCCAGCGGCACATCCTTCTCCTCCCACCGACAAGCCATCACCAACCCAGGCACCTACCAAATCCTCGCCACCGCACCCGACGGCATTATCGAAGCCATCCACGACCCCGCCGCAAAGTTCCGCCTAGCAATCCAATGGCACCCAGAACGAACCGAAGACCCAAACCTAGGCCAAAACCTCTTCAACAAACTCGTACAAGCAATCTTCACCGAATAACCCACACCCACTAAATCCTGCCTGACGGCTCACAACTCTTATCTACCCTCCTCCCCCGGGCTTCCGGGGGAGGTGTCTGCGCAGCAGACGGAGGGGGTCTTTCTTCTCTTCTATCCAAAAAACTAAAACGGCAACACAGGCCCATCCGCAAGCTGCCGAGAATTCGAAACCCCAAGCGCCTCATAAATCTTCACCGTCGCATCCGACTGATTCAAAGTATAAAAATGAATCCCACAAGCCCCATGATCCAACAAATCCCGGCTCTGCTCCGTCGCCCAATGCACCCCAACCCGACGAATCGCATCACTCGATCCATCCGTCCGCCGAACCGCCCGCAACAACGACGCCGGAAAACGCATCCCAAGCGCAAGGTCCGCCATCCGCTTCATCCCAGGAATCGAAAGCACAGGCATAATCCCCGCCACAATCGGAACCTTGATCCCACCCAAAACACACCGATCACAAAAATCAAAGTAATCCCGATTCTCAAAAAACATCTGCGTCACCACAAAGTCGGCCCCCGCATCCACCTTCGCCTTCAAATGATTCATCTCCGTGAGCCGATTGGCCGTCGAAGGATGTCCCTCAGGAAACCCCGCCACTCCAATCTCAAACCCTTTGAAATCTCCACCAACATGCCGCTCATTGAACTTCACAACATGCTCAACAAGCTGCGATGCAAACTGAAACCGATCCCCCGACCAGTCATACTCGTCACTCGGCGCATCCCCACGCAACGCAAGAATATCCGTAATCCCCCGCTTTGCATACCCCTCAAGAATCTCATCAATCTCCCCTTCACTATGCCCCACACAAGTCAAGTGAGGCATCGTCGCAAGCCCCGTCCGCTCCATCACTCGATGCACCACATCCCGCGTCAACTTCCGCGTACCCCCACCAGCGCCATAAGTAATCGAAACAAACGAAGGCCCCAAACTCTCCAACTTCAAAATATTCTCGAACAAACGCCCCGCCCCCGCCTCATCCTTAGGCGGAAAGAACTCAAAAGAAAAAGTAGTACCAGAATCAAGCAGTTTGCGAATCATAAAAAACAATCGCCGCCCCGTTAGAAACGGCGATCATCAAAAAACTTAGTACCGATAGTGGTGCGGCTTATAAGGCCCATCCACAGGAATATCCAAATACTTCGACTGATCCTCAGTCAACTTCGTCAACTTCACACCAAGCTGATCAAGGTGCAATCGAGCAACCATCTCATCCAAATGCTTCGGCAGCACATGCACAGAGTTGTCATACTTCTCAAGATTCTCAGCAAGCTCGATCTGAGCAATCACCTGGTTCGTAAAGCTCGCGCTCATCACAAAACTCGGATGCCCAGTCGCGCAACCAAGGTTCAAAAGCCGCCCCTCAGCAAGAATCAAAATACTCGTCCCCTTGGACTTAAACACAAACTCATCAAACTGAGGCTTGATATTGATCCGTTCAACATCAGGGTCCTTCATCAAAGGCTCCATCTGAATCTCATTATCAAAGTGCCCAATATTCCCCACAATCGCCTTATTCTTCATCCGCTTCATATGCTCAAGCGTAATGATGTCCTTGTTCCCCGTTGTGGTAATGAAAATGTCCGCATACTCAACCGCGTCTTCGAGCGTCAGAACCTGATACCCCTCCATCGCCGCCTGCAACGCACAAATCGGATCAATCTCCGTCACAATCACGCGACACCCCTGGCCTTTGAGCGACTGGCAACACCCCTTACCAACATCACCATACCCACAAACCACAGCAACCTTACCAGAAAGCATCACATCGCTCGCCCGGTTCAAACCATCCACAAGCGAGTGCCGGCACCCATACACATTATCAAACTTCGATTTGGTCACCGAGTCATTCACATTGATCGCAGGGAACGGCAACTTGCCTTCGGCAGCCAACTGATACAAACGATGCACCCCAGTCGTCGTCTCCTCAGAAATCCCACGAATCTCAGGCGTGTTCTTCGTAAACCAACCAGGATTCCCCTCAATCGTCGAGCTGATCGTCGCAAGCACATGCTTCCATTCCTCAGCATCATTCTGCTCATTCCAAACCGGTACACTACCCGACTTCTCGTAATCCGCACCATTGATCATAAACAACGAAGCATCCCCGCCATCATCCACAATCTGCTCAGGCCCAGACCCATCAGGATATGTGAGCGCCTGCTTAGTGCACCACCAATACTCCTCCAATGTCTCACCCTTCCAAGCAAACACAGGCACACCCTTAGGATTCTCAGGAGTCCCCCCATCCTCAGTCCGCCCAACGACCACCGCCGCCGCAGCAAAATCCTGCGTAGAGAAAATATTGCAAGAACACCAACGAACATTAGCGCCAAGTGCAGTCAATGTCTCAATAAGAACCGCCGTCTGCACAGTCATATGCAACGACCCCATAATCTTCAAACCCTTCAACGGCTTGCTCTGCCCATACTGCTCCCGCAGCGACATCAAACCAGGCATCTCATGCTCGGCAAGCCGAAGCTCCTTCCGCCCATGTTCGGCAAGACCAAGGTCCAAAACCTTAAAATCAAGCCCATTAATCGTGTCAACTGTCAAAGACGGTGTCGTAGCTGTTGCTGTCATTGGTGTTTCCTTTTGTTATTCCCTGTATCGGTATTGAGCCACCGATTTCTTAGTGTGTCATCTCTCTATGCGTCATTTACGCGCTATTTATGTATCCAAAACCCTCGCCACCGCGGCAAAGAGTGGAGGCCCCGATGAGTTCACATCAGGCCGTAAATTATTCACCCGTATCGACCCAAACCCCGCATCCCCCAACATCCCGATAACCCGCTCGTTAGAGAAGCCCAAATGCGTATGCCCCATCCCCCGCCGATACTCCTCATTCGTATGCTCGCACATATCCACAAGCAAAACAACCCCGCCACCACGCTCAGAAGTCAACACCCGCCGAATCTCACGCAACGCAACCACAGGCTCATCAATATGATGAATCACCAGCATGCACACCGCCGCATCCACACTCCCAGATGCCAAAGGCAGCTCCGAAAGCTCACCCTCAACAAACTCAATATGATCCGTCGGCACCGAAGCATTTGTAAGCCGAGCCCGCGCCCCCTCAAGCATCGCAGCCGACCGATCCACCGCCACCACCCGCTCAACCCAAGGCGCAAGCAACTCCGTACAATTCCCCGTCCCACACCCAAGATCAGCAACCCGCCACCTCGGATCAATCAAACTCAGCAACGCCCGATCCGTAAAAAACCGCCCAAACATATCATTCCGAACCCCATCCCATTGACCCGCATGCGCCCCAAAAAACGCACTCGAATCAGTCACCCGCTCAGACAACACCGACCGCACCCGCTGGTCATCCCCCTGAGAATCCGCAAGCCCATCAAGTTCATCCCGAACCGCAAGCCAAATCCCCCGCATCGTCCCCGGCAAATCATCAAGCACCACCCGGTAAAAAGTCGCAGGCCCAACAGAACGCCGCACAACCCAACCCCCCTCAGCCAGCAACTTCAAATGCCTCGACCCCGAAGACTGCGGAATCTGAATCACCCGAATCAACTCCCCAACCGAAAGTTCATGCACACACAGCACCCGCATCATCCGAAGCCGGATCGGATCGCTCAACTGCCCCAAAGATTCAGCAGCAGTCAGTTGTGATGAAGTGTGTGGTATTTTTGCCATAAGCCCTATATCCGCATATACGGATATAGACTAGCCGAAAAAACCTTATCCGTCAAACATTCAGTCGAAGAATATCAAAAAAACAATCATTCAGGCCGGGTGCCCCGACTCGCCGTCTTCGGCGCAGTCGGGTTCTTGAGACATCATGAAGAACCTTGCGGGTCTCGCTGGTCAAACTCGTGCTGGCCAAGCAATCGGCCGTGTCGGCCTGGCGATCCAACGCGCCGCACGCAAGTCCATGCGATATGTGACCGGCAAATGCGGCTGCTTCACCGCGATGACACTCGTATGGACGGCCAACGGCGCAGTCCCAATCGTTGATATCGAAGAAGGCCAACAAGTGCTGGCCGCTCCAGACGATGGATTGGCAACAAGCTATTCGTCAAATACTGTGGCCACCAAG
>JAESRA010000162.1 GCA_016764895.1 Phycisphaerales bacterium
CCCGGTCTTTTCTGTCTTTTTTGAACAATGACGTTAGGAAGAGGAAGAGGAGGGAGAAGAGGAGGAAGAGGAAAAGGAAGGGGAGAAGAGGAGAGAGAGGAAGAGGGAGAGGGAGAGGGAGAGGGAGAGGGAGAGAAGAAAGACCCCATCCGTCCGCGAAGCGCGGACACCTCCCCCGGAAGTCCGGGGGAGGAAGAAGAGGGGAGGAATCGAAGGAAGATAGGAAAAGGAAGGAAGGAAGGAAGGAAGGGAGGGAGAGGAGATTTGGTGTGATGATTTGGGGTTAGGATCGGCTGGAGAGGGCTTTGATGCGGTTGAGGAAGTTGGTGGCGGAGGTGTTGCCTGTGAATTGGCCGAGGATTTTGCCGTCTTTGATGATGAGGGTGGTTGGGAATGAGTTGACGGGGAGCATGCGGATTTGGTCGCTGTGGGTGCTGTCTTCGAGGTAGACGGGGATCATGTTGTCTTTGACCCATTGGGTGACTTTGGAGTCCATTAATGCGCCTTTTTTGAGTGCTTGGCAGGGTGGGCACCAGTCGGCGGTGACGAGGACGAGCATGGGTTTGCCGGTGTTTTCTGATTTGAGGGAGGCTTGTTCGATGGAGAGTTTGGCTGAGAAGATGCTTGGGATTTCGGCGGGGCCTTGGATGATGTTCATGACCTTGGGGGCGATGATGAAGGCGATCAAAGCAGTGAAGAGGATGATGAGGAAATACTTTTTCATGGTGATGGCTCCGTAGGTGAATAATGGGTTTGAGGGGAGTTGTATTCCCTTGTTTTGGGTGAACTTTATTTAAGAAACGGGCTGGAAGCCCGTTCTACCAGAGCTACCAGTCGTGGGTGGTGGCGATGAGGGGTGATAACAGGTCTTTTCGGGTGATGAGGCCTGCATCAACACCCGATCTTGTGACGATGGCGAGGTGGGCGTTGGCGGCGTTCATCTCGGTGAGGGCCTGACGCATGGAGGTCTCGGTGTTGAGGCGGACGATGGGTTTGATCAGGTCATTGATGTGATCGTCGGTGGAAATGTAGAGGTCGATGGTGTGGATGGAACCGATGATTTGGCCATCGGGGTTGATGACTGGGTAGCGGGAATGGTTGGATTGTTGGATTGTTGCCAGAGCGTCGGTTCTTGAAGTGTGGGTGTTGATTTTGATGACGCGCGTTAGGGGGGTCATGGCGGTGCGGATTGGGGTTTGGTTGAGTTGGAGGGCGCGGTCGATCATTTCGGTTTGGGATTGGGTGATGTGTTCGTCGGCGTGTTTGATGAGTTCGGCCATGTGCTGGCGGGCGTCACGAACTGAGCCGGTGAGGTCTGCGCCCAGGAGCTTTGAGACGGTGACTGCAATGAAAGTGATGACGGGAGCCACTGGGATGATGGTGAAGGAGTATCGCATGGCCACGAGGATGTTGACGAGGCGTTCCATGAGGGAGTTTGCGCGAGAGCGGAAGATTTCTTTGGGGATGGACTCGGCGAAGATGAGGAGGACGGGGGTGATGAGAATGGCCTGGAGAATTTCGTTGAGACTTGATGAAGCCAGGAGGGCGGTGATTGCTAGGGTGGTGATGTAGTTGAAGATGTTGTTGTAGATGAGGAGAGAGGTGAGGACTGGGGCGGGGTTTTGGAGTTGGGTGTGGAGTATTTTGGCTTTGGGTTGATCGACTGAGCGGACGCGGATGAGGACTCTTGAGACAGAGTAGAGGCCGACTTCGAGTCCTGAGCAGAGGGCTGAGCCAAAGATTCCCAAGAGGGTGAGGGATACCCAAAGGATGATTTCTGGATTGGTCATGGTGAGGCCTCCGATTTTGGAGGCGTGTGTGGGTTGGGCTGGTCTAGATTGAGGGTGACTTCGACGGTTTCGACGACGAGGTCGTTCATGGAGTGTACTTTGAGGGTTGCCCAGCCGAGGTTTATTTCATCGTTGACTTTGGGGACTCTTCCTAGGGTGTGCATGATGAGGCCTGCGAGGGTGCGGGCGGTGGAGTTTGTTGGGGTGAGGCCTCCGAAGAGGGTGGACCATTCGTGAACGGCGATGCGGCCGGGGACTGACCAGGTCGCGGGGCCGATCATTTGGATTTCTTGGGCTTTGGTTGAGGGTTGGTCGGCGATTCCTGAGAGGAGTTGGTCTGCGATGTCTGCGAGGGTGACGAGTCCTACGACGGTGCCGTGTTCGTCGACTACGAGGGCGATGGTTTGGGCGTTGTCGCGGAATTGGGTGAGGAGGGTTTGGAGGGTTGCTTGTTCTGGGATGAAGAGGAGGGGGGTGAGGGTGTCTTGTATTGATTGTTTTGATACTGGGGCGGCGAGTATTTTTTTGGCGTCGATCATGCCGATGGGCGTGCCGTCGAGGCCTCCATCGAAGACGGGGAAGCGGGTGGCGTTTGATTTTTTGCAGGCGGTGAGGACATCGTCTTTGGTTGCGGTTGCGTCGAGCCAGGTGAAGCTGACTCTGGGGCGCATGATTTCTTCGACTTTTCGTTGTGAGAGCATGACGATGGCGGAGAGGAGGTCTTGTTCGGATTGGTCGATGAGGCCTTCGGTTGTGCCGAGTTCTAGGAGGGCGGACATTTCTTCGGGTGTGATGCCTGGGGGTGGGGGCGGCCCGGGGACGAGGAGGCGGGTGCCTGGGAGGATGAAGTAGCGTTCGAGGACGGCGATGAGTGGGCGGAGTGGTCGGCGGACGAGGGTGTGGCCTGGGGTGACGATTCTGAGGCAGAGGGTTGGGAAAGCGACGGCGGCGAGTTTTGCAAAGACTTCGCCTACGAGGATGATGACGAAGAGGGAAGCGATTGAGATGGCGATTTTGGCGGTGGCGGATTCTGCGTGGAGGGTGAGGACTGAGGTGGCGATGAAGTAGCCGACATTGATGACCATGTTGACCAGGAGGACTTGGAGGAGGAGTTGGCGTGGGTTGGTGAGGAGACGATCGACGGTGAGGGCGAGTTTTGGGTGGTCTTTGCGGAGTTTGACTCGGCTGGCGTGGGAGATGCCGAAGAGTGCGGTTTCGGATGCTGAGGCGACGGCTGAGCAGAGGAGGAGCGCGGCCATGGCGAGGATGAGGGGGGCTTGGGTGAAGGCGGAGGGGTCTGGGATGGGGAGGATTTGTGGGATTTGGGGGGCTGGGGACATTGATGGAGTTTATCGGCTTTGTTGGGGGGAGGAATGAAAATAGAGGATGTGTTTGCCGCAAACTGACTCCTATCATGATCTTGAATGCGAAATGTCTTTGATCAGTACACTCAGCAAGAGAACAAACTCACGCATGCATTGATTTGTACGCTTGATGCTGATCGCAGTTTGCTCAGGCCGTTTCTTAAATGGACGGGTTGTGGAGATATTCCCAACTCAAACTCACTTTTTATAACTGAGCAGCAGGTTCCGGGGACGGCTGTTTCTGGCGATGATGTAGAAGGCAAGGGGCTGCCTGATGGGTGTGTGTATTCTGAGCTTGGGTGGGCTCTTCTCATTGAATCGAAAGTAGATTCAAAGATCAGTGTGAATCAACTCAAGCGTCATGTTTCTACGGCCGTGCGGCATGGATTTGATTTGCCATATTTGCTGGTTCTTTCGGTTGATGATCCGCCGAAGAATATGCCCGTAAGAACAAGGCATCGGGCGTGGCGAGATGTGTATGTTTGGTTTCGGAGACATGCTGAGTCATCGTCTTGGGCTCGGACATTTACGAACTACATGGAAATATTTGAATCGCGAATGATCGCCGACGAGTACTCCATTCGAGGGACACTGACCATGTTTGATGGATTGCGATTTGATTCTAAGAACCCGTACACTTATCGCGAGGGGAAACGCTTGATTCGGTTGCTTGGCGATGAGTTGCAGCAGCG
>JAESRA010000163.1 GCA_016764895.1 Phycisphaerales bacterium
CCACCCCCCACCCCCACCGGCGTACTCTTTGAACACGCCGCCCTCAAACTGTGGTCGTCTGTTCCTGAGCCCGATGCGTCTCAACGCCGATCGCTTGTTCTCAGTGCGTGCCTGCACCTCGACGCTTTGGGCTTCGACGAAATCCATGACCTCAAAGCCCAACCCTGGCTCGGGCAAGTGCTCCATGATCTCCAAACTGCAGGCGAGATCAATCAACGATTCCAACTCTTCCCGCTCACAACCGACCTGGGCGCGACGCTCGCCACCCGCGACCAATGGGAATCGGACCGCCTCATCCTTGCAGGCACAAAAATATTTACCGACGGCTCGCTCAACTCCCGAACCGCATGGATGCTCGATCCCTACACCGATACAAGCACAACCGGAACCCCGATGATGTCGCCACGACAAATCGACGACGCGATGCTGATGAGCAAAGCCCACAACCTCCCCGTCGCGGCCCACGCAATTGGCGACGCCGCAGTCCGCGCGGTGCTCGATTCAATCGAGCGGACTTCATGCACCCACATGCACCCCCGCATCGAACACGCCGAGTTGATCCATCCTGATGACATTGCTCGATTTGTCAAACTCGGCGTGATCGTTTCGGTTCAGCCATGCCATTTGCTGCCCGATATCGAGGCGCTCAATACAGGACTCGCAGACCGGCTCAACCGGGTTCTCCCACTGCGGGCATTGATCGACTCTGGATGCGTCCCCGGCGAGACGCTGATCTTTGGATCCGATGTCCCCATCGTTCGCGCTGACCACGAAGACTCGATCCAAGCGGCTGTCCACAGAAGACGCGCCGACATGCCCGAATCCGATGCGATCGGATTCGATCAATCACTGACGCTTGAAGAATCGCTCGCGTGCTTTGGTTCTCGCTCAGGTTTTAACTAAGAACTTCGTCATCAAGCGGAATGCGAAGCTCAAACTCCGCGCCATGACCACGCCTGCGGATCAGCGACAAATCCCCGCCCATCTCCACAGCCAATCCGCGCGAAAGCGCAAGGCCCAATCCCAATCCTGATCGGTCGCGCAAGGCCGGCGAAGAACCTCGCACAAACTCGCCAAAAATCTTTCGGCGATCCCGGCTAGCAACACCCGGCCCATGATCCGCAACAACCAACAACAACGAGTCCCCCACAATCGACGCATCCAGATGCACGCGGAGATCAGATTCTTGATCCGATTCAGCATCAACGCCAGCATACTTACACGCGTTGTCCATCAAATTCATCACGATCCGCTCAATCGCATGGGGATCAAGCGTCACCGTCCGCTGGGCGCGTTGACCGGTTTCATCTGAAACCACCAGGTCCATTCCGGACTGCTCACCGAGCCGGGACATCGGCGGGACAATCCGCGCGATCAACTCGCCGACGGAGAGCTGTTGTTCACCTTTGGGCTTGTCCTTGCCGTAGCGTTGACGCGAAATTCGTGCATATTCGAGTACATTCTCTACGATCCCGGTAAGCCGATCAGATTCTCGCTTGAGAGTATTGAGATACTCTTTACGCACCGCTTCATCGGTCACCATTCCGTCAGCGAGCATCTGCGAATAGAGCCTAAATGTCGTCAGCGGTGTCCGCAGTTCATGCGTCACGGCCCCGACAAAGTGCGCCCGCCTTGCCGACAAAGTCAGCACCGTCCGCAACACCAACCCCACGGCAACCATCGCAAGGATCACCGCAATCCATGTCACCAACATCGCCATCATCGCAGGGGTCAGCCCGCCGCCGCCGGTTTGAATCATTCCACCCGGAATAAACGACACCGGCACAGTCGCCAGCCGATACGACGGGAGTTGCGGCCCCCTCTTGCCCTGTATTGGCTGGACACGATCGCTTGTAATCGGAATCAATGCCGAGGGCGGGAGTAGATCGCGGATCGATTCCAGAAGTTCCCTGGACATGCTCTCCCAGTCGAGCCAAACCCCCTGAACAACTGTGTGCCCGCCGCGCTGGATGGTCCGTGTCAGGACAAGCTCGTGGACGCCATCATCACGCAGAACCCAACGGGGCTCGATGGCGCCGATGACATCGATGATATCGACTGCATCTGCGGCCTCGACAATCCCAGAGACAACTTGAATTTCAGAGACATCTTGAACCTTTGACAACCCGTCATCATCAAAATAGCCTGAAACACCAGTGTCTTTACTGTCAGACACCATTCTCTCAAGACCCTCTTGAGCATTCGCTTTTTTCTTGTCAGAACTCTGAAAATCGAACGAATACATTGCATCGCCGGAGGCATATTCCGTGGAATCCAAAGCCGCAACAAGGGGTTCTTCCATAGCCGGGCTTGTCGAAATCGCCTGCCTGTTCTGCGCGATGTTGGCGATCTTCTGCCTCGCCTCAAAATCCGCCTCGGCCTTGGCGGGTGGGTTGATTGATCTTTCCGGCATCATCATCGCACCAGAACTCACCGCCCCGTCCACCATCTCACGCGAATCCATCCTCTTATTATTTTCACTCTCTTGTGAAACCAAATCCTTGTCAAGCATCTTCTGCTGCATGTTGGTCAGTATCGCGATCGCGTCGGCCTCGCTCCCCGAACCCTTGGTTGAGCCGAGTTCGTCGATCTCAAAGAATCCTCTGTTGTAGAGCCCCCCATCCAATACTTTCTTTTCGGATCGTCCCGCTGCCTTTTCATATGAAAGCCCGAAGCTCTCTTCCTGCTCCCCAAGCATCGTTTCATAATCTTCGATTGGCCGAGCCGCTTCCAGCGCGATCATCGGGGCGAGCCGAGAGTCCATTCGCCAGAGTGCTAGCCGGATGAGTTCTTGTCGTTGGTTCATTGCCCGCGAGATTTCGCTGCGGGCCTGGAGTGTGTAGACCGTAATACTCGCCCAGCTCAGCGCGGCGACGATTAACAACACCCCGCCCCAGAACGCCCACCAGAGTTTGTTCCGCCCTTGATTCATGAATCATCACCACCGTTGCCACCGTTGCCGCCGTTGCCGCCGCTGCTATCGGGCTCGGCGAGCATGTAGCCCTTGCCGCGAACTGTTCGGACCACTTCTGGATTGGCCGGGTCATCATCGAGCGTTTCGCGGATACGGGCGATGGCCATATCAACAGTCCGCGTGTGGGTCCCGCGCGGATCGAGCCCCCAGACCTTTTGCAATAACTCATCACGCGACACCGCGCGACCCGGATTGGCCGCAAGGAACCCGATGACCTCGGCCTCGCGCTCAGTCATCGTCCGGCGTGCCCCGCCAACAAGCACCACTTCCCGGCGTTCAAAATCAATCTGCCGCCCGGCGATGGTCATCTTCTTGCGCTGCGACGGTCGCGCCGGCATCCGCCGCATCACCGCCTCGATCCGGGCCATCAGCTCGTCAAGTGAAAATGGCTTAACAATATAATCATCGGCCCCCAGCTTGAGCCCGCCGATCCGGTCGCTCTCTTCGCCGCGGGCGGTCAGGAAGATTACAGGCACATCGGGCTTTGGCTTGCGGAGCTCGCGCAGAACCTCAAGCCCGTCCATTTTGGGCATCATGATATCGAGCAACACAAGATCCGCTTCGACCGACAGGCACATCGCCAGCCCTTGCTCGCCGTCGCTTGCTTCGTGGACTGTGTAGCCCGAGTACGACAACGCATCGACCAAGCCACGCCTGATCGAGTCGTCATCTTCCACAACTATCAATACACCTAATGACAAACCATTCTCCTTTGATCAACACTTTACCATGAATACCGAACCGTGTAGGTGACAATGCCCTCTTCATCCGGCTCGAGCGTCACCGGGATGTGCATCGTCCGCGAGTCAAGCATCTCGTAGTCGTGCGAAATCTTTTGGATTTTCGCGTTGGACCAGCGGTAAAGCCGCTCTTGCACCATCACTTCAACAGGCACATCCTTGCGGTTGCGAATCTTGACTTCAATGATCTCAACGATCCATCGCTTGCCCCGTTCAAAGCTCACCTGCCGACGCTCACCAACAACATCAAACGAGTTGCCCAGTTTAATCATGATCGTCTCGCCCTGAGGCGTGTGGTCGATCACATGCTCACCAATAAACTCATACGCCCCGTCGGCCTCATCAAGTTGATTGACCCGAATCCGCCCCGATGGCAGTGGAATCCCAAGCCCGTACTCCTCCTTGTTGTCAAACTTGAGAAACACCGCGACCTTTGAGTTTGAGTGGATGCCATAGTTCTGATCTTCTCGCACCCCGCCAGGCCGAAAAATCGCCTGGGCTGTCCCGTCGTACATCAAAATCTTCTCCGCAGGCACCCCGTTGACGGCCTCAAACAACTCGATCTGCTTGGTCGAACGATCCGGAATCGTCGTCGCTCTCCCAAGCGTGTACATGTGGTACTCGAAGAATGATTTTTGTTCAAACCCGGCAGCACCAGAAACACCGTCCATTGAAGACCGCATCATCATCTCTCGTCGAGCATACTGATTCTGCGGCTGGGCACGATGCACATCCCCCGCCACCAACTTCAACTTCGCATCCTCATAAGTCCCACCCGATTGATTCAAAATCGACACCCAAGCCCCAATATCAATCGTCCCAGAGTTCGCATCCTCACCCTCGGCATACACCAAATTATAATCGGCCCACCAAGTAATCCCAGTGGTCTGATACGACACCCGTGTTTCATGTTCACCACCAGTGGCCGCGCTGACCTGCCACAGAAGCGTCGGCTTGGTGACGAGCGATTCATCGAGCGACGGAAATACCACGCCGTTATAACCCTGCTGGAACTGCACGCGACCGTCGTCGAGTTGCAGCAGCATCCCCCCGGCAGCCGTGGACATCAGCGTCACCTCTTGACCGTTGTGAATTATCGTCTGATCAATATACCGCTCAAGCATCCGGCCCATCGACAGCAAATCAAACCGGTAGCTCTGCTCAAGGACACTCGTCCCGTCAGGATCCGTCAGTGACGAGAACCGGACGGTCGTGGGATCAAGCATCGCCGCGACATCGGTAAACTTGAGTTCGCTCAAACCCTGCTCGATCTCCAGCGTCCGATCCTGCCGGATCACGGCGTAGCCGGGGATCTGGTTGTACCGGTTGTAGCCATACCCCTGGTTCTGACCAGGCACCGGACGGTACCACTCGGCGGGGATCGCCCCCGGAGCGGCGGTGGAGTAGATCGTCAGCGCGGTGTCGTCGCTCATCGCACACCCGCTTACCCCAGCGAGTACCGCGATCATCGTCAGTGCTTTCATCGAGTTCATGAGTTTCTCCTTGTGTGCCATTGGCAGTCGCCGCGGCCTTGGTTCAGTATACAATCCCCGGCACCCGAGCTATCGGATACCAGAGGTTTTTGGGGGTTTGGGGGTTTGGGGGGTCGCATCTTTACTTTGGATTCTTGACGAGGATCCGCTTGCCGTGGTTCATCAGCTCGACATCACCACGATTAGCGATAATCCACTGACGCCCCTGGCTCGCCAGATCATCAACAAGCGACCAGTACGCATCGGTCGCAAACTCGACGGTTTCGTCAATCGCCTGCTTGATGTCATCAGAAACCGAGACATCGACCCAACGACCGGCTTTGCGGTAGAGCGTCGAGCCCTTGCCACGCTGGACTGTTGAGATCGTGATCTGGTTCATGTCCGCATCAAAATACTGATTGCTTTTGATCATGCCGCTTGATTGAACAAACGCATCGGCGGCAACCTCCGATTGCAGCGATGATACGCGTTGATCCTTGCGGTTCATGGATTGCGACACACCGCCTCGCCCGGAGCGTGCCTTTGATTTCTCTTCGGATTCTTGGAATGCCCGCCCGTCCATGAGCCGCACGCCGCTCGCGTCAACCTCGGCCAGCGATTCATACGCCATGTCCTCGGTCGCTAGGAACGCGGTGTATTCGGTCATGATCCCGTGTTCCAACGACAAACTGGTCACCTCGTCAACGAGTTCGCTGCTGGGCTGAGATCCATCAGCCGTGGACACCCGGATCTGCGTGATCAACGAATCGATCCGCTGCTGGGCCCACAATCGTGGGATAAAGCTGTACTTGGTCGAGGCCTCGTCGTTGGCGACATAACTCTCGATCGTCGCGTTGTGACCGTCTCGATCGCCAGACAACCGGAGCCACAAGGGCATACCGCTGTGGTTTTCATACTTCCCAAGCACCACAACACGCGAGCCCTGGTACAGATCACCCAGCCCGCCGTCCTCGACGCTGTAGACCTTGGACCTGCGGATCAAGTCTCTCGTTTCTTGGGTCATCCCCGTCCCGCAGAACCCGCCGACGCCGCCTGCAAACTCGATCCCCGTCATGACCGGGCCGTTGAGCTTGTCGAACACCCGACCAACCTTGATCTCGACATCCTCGCCCGGCAGAACATAAGTCGACTCGCCCTTGGTCTCTTGAGCGATCGCATCGAGCAGCGGAGCGTTGACATCAAACCCCAGCCCGAAGGTGAACACACGCCGATCAGCCGTGTTGTATTTGATCGCGGCATCGCGGATCTGCACCTCGCCGGTCTTACCCTCGGTCGCCAAACCATCGGTCATAAACAACACCAATGGCAGCATCCCATCAACGCTCGGCTGCCGTAACGCTTCAACGAGCGCATCATGCAGGTTGGTCCCGCCGCCGGAGCGGATGCGGTCGATGTACGCAATGATTTCTTTCCGTGATTCTTTCGTGATGACCACCGACCCATCGGCAAACGATCGGACATCGCTGCTGTAGTCCACGATACTGATCCGCTCGCCGATCGCCATCCCGTAGACGATCTGCTTGGCCGATTCCTTGGCCTGCTCAATCTTCTCCCCGCCCATTGATCCAGACCGATCGATCACGATCGTCACCTCGCGGAGCATCGGGCTCTGATCCGTATCAATCGGATCCGGAGCGTCGGCCACGAACATAAAGTACCCGCTGGTCTCATCGGTCGGGTACATCAGCACCGTGGGTTCGCCGGTCGAATCACCCGTCGATGCGTACAACACAAACGCCCCGGGTTCATCAAGCATCGGGACATCCACCCGCATCCGCCGGTCGCCCTCAGGGGTGCTCACAATCGGGTGCGACGGCGAGAACACCGCCCCAAGCTCCGTCCCATCGGACTCGACCACAATCTCAAGGTCCCATCCGATCGATGAATCACTCACACCCGCCGAGCGGGGCAGCACATACTCCACCGTCCCCCGGTGCGCATCGAGAACTTGTTCATAGGCAATCGTCACCGTCCGCTGGGCCCCCGGCTCAACGGGGAACACGCTCGACTGGATCATCGCGTTGCCCACAAACTCCAGCAAACCCGGATCGACCATCTGCCGCACGATCTCCCGGTATCTCCGGGTCGCCTCGTCACGCGGGAGCAGCTCTGCCGTCGGCTCATCACCGATCCCGTCTATTCCAAATGTATTGATCGCCGCGCCGTCGGGCACCGGCACCACCACCCTCGCCTGGGCGACGCGATTGGTCGGGTTATACACCACCATGGTCAATGTGGTCGTCGCGACACTCCCCACGATCCGAACCTCGGCGTGCACAGATTTGACCGCAGCAACCTCGGCGATCCCCGGCACTCGAATTGACCGCTGAGGCACCAGCACCTGAATCTGATCCGATCCGATCGGCTGGCTATACGCAACAGAACTGCCCGCCCCGATCACGATGGCCGCGGCC
>JAESRA010000017.1 GCA_016764895.1 Phycisphaerales bacterium
CGTGGCTACTCAGGACGCGGTAGGCAGCGTCTCTGGCGTCTGCGGGGGGAGGGGCTGAGCTGGCGTGTGGGATATGTTGCGATTCTGAGGGATAAGGTGCGTTGGTCATTGGGGGAGAGTAGGCGTGGGCCTTTGGTATTGATACAGTCTGTGTATGGGTTCAACTCAGACATCCAAAAAACAGGTCCGAACGGTGCCAGGCCGGGCGAGGGGTCTGTTCTCAGGGCTCAAAATTCGGAAGAAACTCATCGTCCTGCACACTTCGTTTTCGTTGGCACTCGGGGTTCTGCTCTTGGTAGCCCTTGCTCCAGCGATGGGCAAGATGGTCGATGGAGCAGAGCAAGATCAGGCAGAGTTGATCTTTGATTCGGTTGTCAAACATTCAGGTGCGATGGACTTTGATTCCAATACGGTTGAAATACGCTTTCGAGAACTCTCAGGCCTCGGGATCAGCCAGCATGATGCAGCCCAACTGAGTGACACGCCCGAGTTTTTGATTCCACTCCGAGGCGATTCCTTTGGCGGAGGGGTTGTGGGGTTTGATCCGGTGGCCCAACGCTATTTGGAAATCCGGACACGGTCGCCTCAAGCACGCACGACGGTGCAATGGGTCTATGGCCTGGTGATTGTGACCCTTTTTGCGGGATATGCACTGGTAGCCATTGCCCTTGAAATACTGGTGCTTCCACAGCATGTATATTCCCCAATTCAGGCTTTGCTCAATGCAGATGACGCTTCACGATCAAAGGACCATGCCAATGAGTTGGTTCCTGAGCATCTGATTGCTACAGATGAACTTGGTGAAATTATGACTTCGCGCAACGAGACTATTGGCCTGCTCAGGTCAAATGAGCGGGAACTGGCCGCGGCACTGGGAAGACTGGAAGTCGTGGCGATTGATTTGCATAAGAAGAACCGCCTGCTCGAGACCGCTCGTAAAAATCTTGAAGGGGCGGATCGGCTGGCCTCTTTGGGGATGATGTCTGCTGGAATTGCGCACGAACTCAACACGCCTTTGTCTGTGGTCAAAGGGTTGGTTGGCCAACTGAAGGATCAGGGAGCATTGAGCGAATCAGAGATTAAGCTCTTGGTTAGAGTGGTTGGTAGGATCGAGATTCTTTCAGAAGGCTTGCTGGATTTCGCTCGTGTCCGAACGCCTCGGCTTGAGCAATCGCATATTCATAAGGTGATTGAAGACGCATGGATGCTCATCAAGCTTGATCGCCAGAGTGTGCTTCCGGGGCAGCGCATTGCGTTTGTCAATGAGGTCAATTCGGATCATATTGTTGCATGCGATCCAGGCCGCATGGTTCAGGTTTTTGTCAACCTTATCAGAAATGCGGTTCATGCTTTGCGATCTGTAGATCATGAGAATGGCGGGCACATTACTGTGTCGTCGATCATCGAAACCCGTGAAGACGGTGATTGGATCGTGATCTCGATCCTTGATGACGGGCCGGGGATAGACCCGGCCATGATTGATTCGATGTTTGACCCGTTTGTTTCGACCAAAATGGACTCACAGGGGACTGGGCTGGGGTTGGCTGTTTCAGACGGGATTGTGAGGGAACACGGCGGGATTGTGGTCCCTTCAAATGTGAACATGAGCGATCAATCTGGTCTGACTCGCAGTGGTGGGGCGAAGTTTGAAGTGCATCTCCCATTGGATGCCGTAGTTTAAATTATATTTGTCTTGTTCAACCGGACTATTGCGGATAGTATCATCTGAAATAGTAGGCAACCATGACCGAAATAACTCCATTAACAATCTATGCACTCGATGACGATCCCGATTTCCGGGAATATCTCCAGGGTATTTTACTGGCTGACGGGCATTCTGCGAGGCTGACTGGGACTCCCAAGGAGTTGTTTGATGCGTGCGAACAGCATTTGCCGGATGTGATTTTGTTGGATGTCAAAATGGGTGAGCATTCCGGGACCAAGGTACTGGAACAAATCCGTGAACAATGGCCGCGACAATGTGTGATTATGGTGACGGGATTCCCGACACTTGATTCAATGCGTGAGACATTCCGAAAGGATGTCTTTGATTATATTCCCAAGCCATTTGCGATTGATGATTTGCGAAAGTCGCTCAGTCAAGCGGTGAAAGAACTGGGCTTGGGGCAAAAGCCATTGGACAGGCTCCGGGCGACTCTGGGTCGCCAGATTCGTTTGGCGCGAACCGAGCGTGGTTGGACTCTGCGGAATCTATCCGAAATCTCAGGCGTATCGGTGAGCCAGCTCAGTTCCATTGAGCGGGGTACGCATCTGCCCAGTGTTGAGTCGCTGACCATTATTGCAGAGGCTTTGGGTGTGGCTCCGAGCGTTTGGTTTGCGGCCGCGGGTTTTTGAGGGCAACGCGCACATTTGATTGACGATGCGATCATCGGGCCTACTGTTTGGCGTGACCAATTCTGATTCAAAACCAGCAATTTTATTTACCGCCTTTGAACCAAGCGGCGATGATCATGCTTCCATTGTGATCGCTGAACTCAAATTGAGATACCCGGATATTCGGATATGTGCGTGGGGAGGCCGCAAAATGGAAGCGGCGGGTGCGGATGTTATTGAGCGGACTGGCGACGCGGCTGTGATGGGGATGCCGGGGCTTGCAAAAATCCGTGAACATCGAAAGATCAATGCCCGAATCGCTCGTTGGGTTCAGGACAACGAGGTGGCTGTGCATGTACCTGTGGATTCGCCGGCGGCGAACTTCCCGGTGTGCGCGATTATGAAATCTCGCGGCGTTCGTGTTGTCCACATGGTGGCTCCCCAGCTTTGGGCCTGGGCACCGTGGCGGATTCGAAAGCTCCGTCGATTGACCAACCATGTGATGTGCGTGCTTCCATTTGAAGAGGAGTGGTTCCGTTCTCGCGGCGTTGAGGCGACATTTATTGGGCACCCGCTGTTTGAAAAACCGATCGACGAAGCGGGGCTCGATGAACAGATTCAGGATTGGAATCAGGGGGAGCAGCAGATCGCGTTGATGCCTGGTTCTAGGCCATCGGAGATCCAGAAGAATTTCCCGTTGCTTCTGGGGGCATATATCAAGCTTAAGGGCGAACACCCCAATATGTGCGGGATGGTGGCGGTGACCCGCCCTGAAATCGAGCCGATACTCAGGCAACTGGCCAAAGATCACGGACTTATTTGGCCTGATTCGTTGGGTCTTACGGTTGCCAATACCGATGCTGCGGTGAGATGGTGCACGCTGGCATTGGTTGTTTCTGGGACTGTGACGCTGCAGATTGCTCGTCAGCATCGTCCGATGGTCATTGTGTATAAAATTGGGCGAATCGGGTGGTCGTTGTTTGCGCGGTGGCTTATCCAAACGCCATATATCACGCTCCCCAATATTCTCGCTGGTCGAGAAGTCGTCACGGAACTGGTGCCTCACTTTGTGGGTGCTGAACCGATCGCGGATCGGGCGACGGAACTGCTTGAGGATCGCACGAAATATGATCTACAGATTCAAGAGTTGCAGAGCATCACCAAGATGTTTGACTCTAAGAACGCAGCTCATGAAGCGGCCGACATTGTCGCTCGATACGCCGGTCTTGATTCACGCTCAAATAGAGACGGGAAAAAGGCCGACAGTGACACACCCGTTCCCAGCGCGGTCGGTGATTGATCGACAAGCAATGATCGGCGATCGGACTGGTAGGTTTTGATCTAGGCATATTCGAGCGGCTTGATTCAGATCATGCGTGGCTATTTCTTCACTTTCGGTAAAGAGGACGGCAAGAACGCAGCCGTGCCAAATTTGTGGGTCTGCGCTGAGTTTGCAGATATCCGTTTGGAGCCCTGTGACGAGTTCATGGGCGTAGCTTGGGTTTGGTGAGGGGATGCCGTCGCGGTAGGCATGTTGGGAGCAGGATTTGATTTCGATCCACCATGCGTCTTCCGGGGGGCAGGCTGTGGGGAGGTTCCGGCCTGACTGGAGGACCTGAGCAAAGAGCGTGTCTTGAGCCATGGCGAGTTGACGCATTTCATGGACCGGATCATGGAGTTTGAGGCCTGGATTTGGAGTGAGCGCGAAGTCGCAGCGCTGGCGGTGGTTTGCATTGGTGTATGCGTCGCCATCGGATGGATAGAAGGCTTCGCGGTGAACTCCAAAGCCATCATGTACAAACGCATCTTCTGTCAGGGCATGGAGTTGGAGTTCGCTGAGGGCATCGAGACCCCGTACAGATTGTTCATCGTCGAGTGCTGAAGCGCGCACAGCTAGGGCCGTGATTGTTGTTTGGAGTACTTCGAGTTCGTTCATCGACATAGCAAAGCGTACACTGTGAGGTATCAGTTTGCAATTTCTGTTCATTTATGCGACGATGTACGGTACAAAACGCGGCGGCAGCGTTTCGAGAACACCTATTTCTTTCACAACATCAACGGGGTCAGTATGGCACTGAGCGATCTTATCAACTCAATCAACGGCGTCCTATTCTCAGAATGGACGGTTTATGCACTACTCCTTACAGGGCTTGTCTTTACGGTCTGGTCTGGCTTCGGACAATACAGGGCGTTGACACACGGTGTCTCTGTTATTCGTGGCAAGTTTGATGGGCACGATGATCCAGGAGCCATCAATCACTTCCAAGCCCTTTCTGCGGCCCTCTCGGCGACTGTCGGACTTGGCAATATCGCGGGTGTCGCTATTGCTGTTGCATTGGGCGGACCCGGGGCAATCTTCTGGATGTGGATCATTGGGATTTTGGGCATGTCACTCAAAATGACCGAAGTCACGCAGTCAATGCTCTATCGCAATACCGATGACCCGGAGAACCCGCACGGCGGGCCGATGTTTGTCGTTAAAAAAGGATTCGCTGAGTGGGGACTGGCTCCGATCGGGACAGCCATTGGCGGACTCTTTGTTATCACCTTGATTATTTCGGCGATCACCGGGGGCAATATGTTCCAGGCTTGGAATGTTGCCGATATTACATATACATACTTCGGCGTGCCTCAGGTTTTGACTGGTGTTGTGCTGACTGTTCTCGTTGGCTTGGTCATCTTGGGTGGCATTAAACGAATTGGTGCGGTTGCGGGGCGGATTGTGCCGCTTATGTGCGCGTTGTATGTGATTGCTGCAGTCGTTGTTTTAGCGATGAACTTTACTCAAATCCCATCAATGCTCATGCTGATCATCAAGAGCGGGCTGCCTGATTTCTTGGGTGGCGAAAGTGCTGATGCGACTGGTGCGTTCTTGGGCGGGACATTTGCATATGCCGCGATGTGGGGTGTCAAGCGTGCTTTGTTCTCATCTGAAGCCGGGCAAGGGTCATCGCCAATTGCTCACTCTGCCGCCAAGACAAATGAACCCGTGCGTGAAGGAATCGTGGCTGGTTTGGAGCCGTTTATTGATACGATCGTGGTCTGTACTTTGACCGCATTGGTGATTCTTTCGACCGGGGCGTACAACCGTGATTCTGAATCCAAGTTTACGAGTGCAGAAAGTGTGCAGATTGTTCAGGCGACTGATTCCAAATCTGGTGACCTCTTAGCCGATACATGGACGCTCCAGACGAGCCCGCTACCAAGAATGACCATTGAATCGCGGAAGATCAGATTGACTGCGGAAAATGCAGCGGGCTGGCGCGAGGGCGAAACCGTGTTCTTGGTTGTCGCTGCGGATATGGATGAGAATACAGGGCGTGATCTTCGGAAGATAACCGGCACGGTGAGCTTCAATGAGAATGATCAATGGGTTGTGTCTTGGAACTCGCTGAGTTCGGTGAGTAAGCCACATTTTCGACAGCATGATGATGGGACACCGGATCTTGGCCTGTATGGAGATTATGCGGGGGCTTCGATGACTGCCTATGCCTTTGACCGTCAGTTCCCTGGACTGGGCAAATGGCTTGTGTCAATCGCGGCTTGGTTGTTTGCGATCTCAACGATGATCTCATGGTCATACTACGGAGAGCAGGGGATTTACTACTTCTTTGGTACACGAGGCGAAGGCTCCGCCAAGATCGCGGTGTTTATCTACAAGATAACCTATGTGCTGTTGATCTTGCTCACCACAATCCTTGCGATGCCTTTGTTTGGCCCCGACAAGAAAGCATTTATCGCTACAGATCACGAACTTGATATGTGGACAACACTTGGGCTCGGTGTAATGCTTGTTGTCAATATCCCGATCATGTGGCTCTTTGGAGCCAAGGCGATGAAAGAATATCATCAGTATGTCGGCAGGCTCAAGCGTGGTGAACTCCATTCTCATAAAGCGTCATCGATCACCGACATCGTTGAAGGACATGACGCCGAAGATTGAATGTGATTACACCATCGCCATCGCCAAAGCAATGGTGATGGCCCAGATCGAAAGACCAATCAAGACCCGGAGTGGCATCCGAGTTTTTTTAATTGGTGGGCCTATGGGGATATCCGCAAATACTTGGATATGGATACTTAGATCAGTGTACAACTCATCGGGAGCATGCAGGACATGGGCGATGATTTGACGGGTGTGGACAGGAGCGATGCCGAGGTTCTTACCGATATGGATGAGCTCGGCGGTGTCTTTGCTGATGAGGCCTGAGGATCGGCTTTGCTGTCTGTTTTGAGTCATAATGGCAATGAGACGACGGGGATCGATTGAGGCGACTTTGTTGGAGCGTGCCTTGTCGTAAGCGTCCGAGAACTGGAAGGGGTTGTTGACAGGCGGCAACAACGGATTGCCGGTGTTGACCAGATGCAACGCGCCCGGGGCTGAGAAGCGGGATTGTTCTTCGTATGTACGCACACTGAAGATGCTGCATATTGTGTGCCATGCGGCATGAAGTTGTGGCGGCCAGACGCAGGTTGGCTTATGCTCACGGCATGATAATCCGATGATTCATAGACGATGGAGAGCGAATTGAGCAACGAAGAATCAACATACCAACTGCCCAAAATCAAGACTGAAATGAGCGACTCCGCTGTGTTTAAGACTCTTTTAAAGATGTCCAAGAGCGGAAAACTTGCTGGGTATAAACACATAAGTGGTGAGCGGGCGGCGGTTGTTGATGCCCATGGGACGCCGTTTGATTCTGATCTGGTGATCCAATATTCGGAAGAGGATATTTGTTTCTCATTGAAGATGCGGAGAAAGTTCCCGGCCATCTTTATGGCGTTGTTGGTGGTTACCGTTTGGCCTGGGTTGCCGCTTACAGATTCGTTTATGTTCAGCTTGGGGTGGTACGAACGGCTGATGGGGGAATCGATTGAGACTTGGATGTGGTATCTGCCGATGACGGTGCTGCCGATTCCGTTTGTGTGGAAATCGGCGATCAAGAAATCACGAGCCTCTGCCCGCCAGCACGCGATCGAGACGATTGAGAAAATTCAATCTACACTGAAGGCTTAGGACTTTCGGACCCATTCTTCTTCGAGATCATCGAGTTCTGCTTTGCAGGTGTCGCGTTCGGTGGTGAGTTTGTTGGCGTGGTCGATATCTTTCCAGATATCGCCATCGTTGAGCTGGGCGTCGAGGTTCTTGAGTTTGATTTGCAGGTCGGTTATGCGTTCTTCAATCTGGCTCAAGGGCATCCATGAGAACTTGGATTTTTTGACGGGCTTTTGCGGGGCGGTTTTTTGTGAAAGTTTTAGACGTCAGTCACGGTTGCTTTCGACCGAGTGATTTAATCACTGTTCACATTAAGCGTAGTATTTTAGTAGAATCTGCCTCCACTACCCCCTGGAGTATAGTGATCACCCCAGGAATACCCATCATGGGACTGTGACCCATACGACTCGTCTTCGTCTTTATTCTTTTGGTCGTCGAATTTGTGAACACTCACACCGTGGGCCATGCTTGGTATACGTCTGAGTATGCTGAGCATTTTCTCTTTCAAGGTAACAATCTTCTTTGTCTCAGGAAATGAGATGCGGATTGCGATAAATATACATCCGGGGGATTTTGCAATTTCTTCGCAAATAACCCTAATAGCAGCGCACCCCTCTATTTCTTTGTCGGACAACTTAGAGGAATCATTATCCAACATCAACTTATAGGTTTTTTCGCAACCCATAAGGCTGGCGTTACGGTATATTTTGACTTCAGCAGACTTTTTTTGGTTACTCATATTGTGTTTTTGCGGTATCGTTCCCCGCGGACGTGCCTGTTTTTAAACGGTTGGCAAACGTTCGCCGAGACTACTACCAAGTAGCCACAGCCAGGAAGTCTTGATTTTCAAGACCTTTTGGCTATGGCTACTATTGTCGTTTCAAAGAACTACTGTTTCGTCCTTTCGGACTCATCAGGACAAGTACGCACTTGCCTACAGTGAGAGTTTTAAGGGTAACTCTCGAACCTGGTAGAGGTACTGCTGTTTAACTAGTGCCACTCGTGGCCAATATCCCTGTCCCACTGCCGGTGTTCAACCTCTCTTGTCCAGCATTCCGAAGGAGATAGGTGCTCTCTACTTTGTGTTGGAGGTTTCTCGGACGGAAGCCCAACAGATTCTTCAGTTTTTTTACCCGTAGCTATCTCATAATGTGAGACTTTTACCATCGATTTCGTCTCGATCAAACTACAGTACAGAATCGTACTAGTGAAGATTTTGCGAAACTCCTTTCCGGGCATGTTGTGACTTAAGATGGTATCTATTTTTGAACAAAGATTATCGAACTCCAAAAATAAACCTTGGCTTTTCCATATTGGATTCAAAAGCTCAGTATTTTTAGGTTCAAACCTTAATTGTGAGTATTTCAGATCATAACTTGATCTCCATGTGACAAGGACGTTTATTTCAAGTTCGTCACAATTTTTTATTAGATCCTCTTCCGTACTTTTGTATACAGAACAAAAAGAGAATTTTGGAGACCGAATTCCTTCAGAAGCAAACCATATCCCAACTTCTTTACTTCTGAGTGAACTTTCACTCACGAAACTTTCCTCTGACTTAATCCATAACAAGAAACCGACAGAAAAAGATCCTTTAGTGTAAAGTAGAGCACTTTCCGACTTTTCTCCGTCAGCCTTTTTTATGAGTCTGATGTATAGACGTGAATCTTCCGTTCGGTTCTGATTGACTAAAGAGACTGCATCCATAATCGTCATAGAAGCAACGTCTGCTTGTCTTTTTGTTGTAAGATCTTC
>JAESRA010000164.1 GCA_016764895.1 Phycisphaerales bacterium
ATGTACCAGCGTGCCATGTGTTCTCGTTACCCTTGCGAAAGATCAGGCCAGCGTCAGCAGCCAGCGCACCACGGCGCCGAACAGCGAATCGACGCCGAGGAAGAAGAGCGAGAGAATGATCATCATGATGAAGACGAAAATCGAGATGCGGACGGTTTCCGGCCAGGTCGGCCACACCACCTTGCGACCTTCGGTCTGAACCTGCCGAATGAATTCGGCGGGCGAGGTCTTGCTGCCCTTGGCGACCTTCGGTGTCTTATCGGCTTTGTCGGCCATGATCTCTAGCGCTCTCTCGCGTTGAATTTCTGTGTCGCTTCCGGGATGGGGGTTTCGCCGCCCCGATACAAGGTCGGGAGGGGCTTTTCCTTCATCGATGTCGGAAGACGCGGACGCACTTAGGCCGCGCGAAACAAAAACGCAAGCCGTGGAGGGCCGCGCAGTTCCTGCTTTTCAAGCGGCTCCCGCATGGCTAGCCTGCACGCTTCACCGAATATCGGGACGCATGAGGGGAATACCAGAATGGCAAATGCCACACCGCCGAGTTTCGGCGAAAGGATGATCGAACCGGTCACCAATATTTCCGATTTTATCTGGGGCGGTACCTGGGACGGCGTTGCCGTGATCCCTTTCCCCCCGCTGGCTCTGATCCTGCTGGGCGTGGGCCTGTGGATCATGATCGGCCTGCGATTCTATCCGATCGTCAAGCTGGGCAGCGCCTTCGCCGGACTGTTCCGCGGCCGCAAGAGTGCGGGCGCGGGTGAAATTTCGCCTTTCGCCGCGCTGTCGACCGCGCTTTCCGGCCAGGTGGGGACGGGCAATCTGGCCGGTGTCGCCACCGCCATCGCACTCGGCGGCCCGGGTGCAATATTCTGGATGTGGGTGACCGCCCTGTTCGGCATGGCTCTGGGCTTCGCCGAAGGTTCGCTGGCCATTCGCTATCGCGAGAAGACCAGCGACGGCGTCTATCGCGGCGGCCCGATGAGCTACATCATGATGGGCCTGGGTCCGAAATACACCTGGCTTGCCATCCTGTTCTGTCTCGGCACGCTGTTCAGCGCGCTGGTGACCGGCAATTCGATCCAGGCGAACGAGGTCGCCAGCGGTCTCAACGAGCTGTTCGGTTTCGAGCGTTGGCTGGGCGGGCTCATCGTGGCGATCGCGGTGTTCATCGTCATCATCGGTGGCATCAAGTCGATCGGCCGTGTGGCGGAAAGCATCGTGCCATTCATGGCCGCAGCCTATATCGTCATGGCCATCATCGCCCTGATCCTGAACTTCGGCGACTTGCCCGAGACCTTCGGGCGCATTTTCGACGGGGCCTTCAATGTCCAGAGCGCGAGCGGCGGTTTCGCCGGTGCTGCCATCATCCTGGCGATCCGTGCGGGCGTGGCACGCGGCCTGTTCTCCAACGAAAGCGGCCAGGGTTCGACCCCGATCGCCCATGCCGTGGCGCAGACCAACGATCCCGAACAGCAAGGCCGCATGGCGATGCTCGGCACGTTCATCGATACGATCGTGATCTGCACCATGACGGCTCTCGTCATCCTGACGGTTCAGGGCGACTTCACCTATCAGGGGCAGGCGGTCGACCATGTATGGCAGTCTGATCTCGGGACGACTGCCGCATCCGGCTTCGTGACCACGAGCGGTGCCTTTGCCGCGGCTTTCCCCTTTGAGATCGGGAGCATCCCGCTGGGAACACTGATCGCCAGTGTCGCGCTTATCCTGTTCGTCTTCACCACGCTCCTGACCTGGAGCTATTACGGCGAACGCGCGATCACCTTCCTTTACGACCGGGTGCCGGGTTCGACCCGTGGCGGCGAAAAGAAGCTGCACATCGCCTGGCGCGTCATCTGGTGCATCGCGATCTTCATCGGTGCGACGCAGCCGAGCCAGCTGGTCTGGCGCCTTGGAGATATCTCGAATGCCGCCATGGCCCTGCCGAACCTGCTGGCGCTGGCACTGCTGAGCGGCGTGGTCTTCAAGCTGGCCCGGGGCGACCGCACAGCCGGCCCGACGCACACGGCCGAAACGCCGGAGGAACCGGAAGAATATTGATCCTTCCGCTCCTGCTGGAGACGCAAAAAAGGGGCCGGGAGAGCGATCTCCCGGCCCCTTTCTTTCAATACTGAGTCTTTATCAGCGAGCGCCGAACAGACGGGCGAAAAAGCCCGGCTCTTCCATCGGCAGGATCTTCCCATGTTGCCTATAGCGAAGACTTGCATCGCTATAGGCCTTGGGCTTCACCCACCGATCGGGGCTGCTGCTGCGATAGGACAAGCCCGACATGGTTTACTCCTCCATGAAATCTTTACCCTGCGTCCGCCTCTCAAACTACCGGGCTGGGAGACGGGTTCCCGCTCAACTCCCCGAATGACCCGGAATCTGTGACTAATTGGCAACTTGACCCTCTGATCGCTCTGGACGCCAACCGGTCAACTTCCGCCGCTGGCAATCCAGTTATCGATTTTCGCTTCCAGCACCGGCAGGGGCAGCGCGCCGGTGTTCAGCACCTGTGCGTGAAATTCGCGAATGTCGAAATTGTCGCCAAGCCGCTCTTCCGCACGCTGGCGCAATTCCTGGATCTTCAGTGCTCCGACCTTATAGGCGAGCGCCTGCGAAGGGATGGCGATGTAACGCTCGACCTCGGCCACCACTTCCGTCTCGGTCATCCCGCTGTTTTCCAGCATGAAGTCGATCGCCTGCTGGCGGGTCCAGCCCTTGGAATGCAGGCCGGTATCGACCACCAGGCGCATGGCGCGGAGCTGTTCGTCCTGCAGCGTCCCGTACCGGTTCCACGGGTCTTCGAAGAAGCCCATCTCGTACCCCAGCGTCTCGGCATAGAGCGCCCAGCCTTCGATATAGGCGGTCTTGCCGCCGAAGCGCATGAAGCTGGGTAGGTCTTCGTTCTCCTGCGCAAGGCTGATCTGGAAATGGTGCCCCGGCGCGCCTTCGTGGAGGTAGAGCGTGACATTGCCGGTCGTGAGGCGGCTCGGCAGGTCATAGGCGTTGAAATAGAATGTGCCGGGACGCTCGCCATCGGGCGAACCGGACTGATAGGATCCCCCCGCCTCGAACTTCTCGCGATATTCCTCGTACGGCTTGATCAGCAGCGGAGTCTCGGGAACGAGCGAGAAATATTCGCCGATCTTCGCATCGACCTCCTCGCCGATATCGTAATAGGCCTGCGTCAGCGCTTCGCGGCTCTCGGGCTTGAATTGCGGATCGGCGCGGACATGATCGAAGAACTCGTTGAGCGTCCCTTCGAAGCCAACTTCGGCCTTGATCTGCTCCATACCCTCCTTGATCCGGGTCACTTCGCCGAGCCCGAGATTGTGGAGGTAATCGGCGGTCAGCGGCAGCGTGGTCGTGCTCTCGATAAGCTGGCGATAGAGCATCGAACCGCCCTTCATCTGGCCCAGCCCCACGCTGTCGCGCGCGGCAGCATAATACTCGTCACGCAGGAAATCGCGCATCCGGGCGTGTACGGCATAAATATCGGCGATCGCGACGCGGTATTCCTCGGTCAGGCGCGCCTTGTCCGCGGCTTTGAAATCGTCCGGAAAGTTGGTGACCGGCATCCAGAAGGGCGATTCCTCGATATCCATGTCCAGCTGCGTATCGAGCTGACTGATGACATTGCCGATGGTCAGCTTGGTCTCCAGCACGCCGGTGTTCATGCCTTCGCGGAACTTGGCGATCGCTCGGTCGGAGGGGGTCTTTCTTTCTGACTCTTCTCTTCATTGGGGGGCGGGAGGAAGCCCGGGGTAAGGGTTTTTCTTCTTCTGACTTCTCTCTTCCCCCTCCGGCTTCTCTTTAATCTCCCTCCCTTCTTCTCTTCCCCTCCTATTCCCCCTTTCCCCATCTTCTCTTCTTTGCGTCCTCAGCGACCTTTGCCCCCTCTGCGTACAAAAAATCTAATCTTCTCTTCCTCCCCCCTCCCCTCCTCTCCCCTATCGAATCCTGATCTTCTCTTTATCCCATTCCCCCCCTATCATCCCTCCTATGGGCACAAAGATACAAATCAACGACCTCACCAAAACCTTCGGCACAGGCAAAAACGCCGTCAACGCCGTAGATAACCTCTCCCTCACCATCAACCCAGGAGAACTCTTCTTCCTCCTAGGCCCCTCAGGCTGCGGCAAAACAACACTCCTAAGAATGATCGCAGGCTTCATCGACCCCACCGCTGGCTCCATCGCCTTCGACGACAAAATCGTCACCCACGACCCACCAAACAAAAGAAACACAGGCATGGTCTTCCAGTCCTACGCACTCTGGCCACACATGACCGTCGCCCAAAATGTCGCCTTCGGCCTCAATGTCCGAAAAGTCCAAAAACCCGACCGCGATAAACAAGTCATCCAAGCACTAGAAGCCGTACAAATGGCCCAATACGCACACCGCAAACCCACAGAACTCTCCGGCGGCCAACAACAACGAGTCGCCCTCGCAAGAGCAATCGTCATCAAACCCGCCGTCCTCCTCCTCGACGAACCCCTCTCAAACCTCGACGCCAAACTCCGCAACGACCTCCGACACCAAATCCGCGATGTCTGCAAATCCTCAGGCATCACCACGGTTTATGTCACCCACGACCAAAAAGAAGCCCTCTCCATGGCCGACAAAGTCGCCCTACTCAAAGACGGCAAAATCATGCAACTCGGCACCCCCGTAGGCCTCTACCGAAAACCAAAATCCAAATTCGTCGCAGAGTTCCTAGGCGAAACAAACCTCATCCACACCAAAGCCTCCGGTTCAGCAAACAACACCACCCTACAAATCGAAGCCGGCACCTTCAACGCCAGCCTCGACCAAGACCACTCCGGCGACACCCTCATCTCCATCCGCCCAGAAGCCATCACCCTCAAACAACCCGGCACCCCAAACACCCTCCCAGGAAAACTCCTCCACTCAACATACCTCGGCGAAACCGCCCAACACATCATTCAGCTCAAAGGCGCACCCCCAATCAAAGTCGCCCAGCTCAACCCCTTCGCCCCAACAACCATCGCCCCAAACCCAGGCGACCAAGTCGCCCTCCACCTAAGCCCAACCGACATCGTCCCCATCACCCACAGCTAAACTCCTTCATTTTCTCCCCCTCTCCCCCTTCACCTCCTTTCACCTCCTTCACCTCCTTTCACATCTTTGACTTCTTTCATCTTTATCGTCTTATCTCCTCCCCAAAACATCTTCTTTGGGAGGCGGGGAAGGCCGGGTGCCCCGATCTCGCCGTCTTCGGCGCAGTCGGGTCTTTCTTTTCTTCTCTTCAATTATTTTCTTCCTCCCTCTCCCATTCGAGGATTATGCACCATTCGGCGCATGTTCGGTATTGAAAAACCAAAGGATCGCGTCCATACTTGATCTCTTTTGCACGGAGAATAAAGCATGGAACGCGATCTTTGGTCTCAGATAGTAGCCGCCATCAAAGCCCTGCCACCTAGGCGGTCAAGAAACTCGATCTATCTCAAGCAACGATGTCCTCGCCATCATCTTCTGGGCAGCATTGCACGATCGACCCATTCTCTGGGCCTGCCAAAGAACCAACTGGCCCGCTCAAGCATGGCGAAGAAAGCTCCCAAACCAATCCACCATGAGCAGACGCATGCGTGATCCAATGCTTATGAATGATCTTGATTGGATCATCGCTCGGCTCCAACGCATGCTGCCTGAGCATCGGCTTTTGCTCACCGATCACACCAAAGATCCCGAAGCGATTACAGGCTGGGCATCGGGACGATATGCCAAAGGCTACAAACTTCATGTGGTCATCGACGGAGGGAATCGACTTCTTGGATGGCGTGTTGAGTCTATGAATAAAGGGGAAACGCCGACTTGCAGGAAGATTGTTGAAGGTTTTCCTCGGCAAAGACGCAAGCGGATCATGGTCGGCGATGCCGGGTATTCATCGAATCAACTTCACGGAATGTCGGCTTCTCGCAACATCCGTTTGATCGCTCCTCGGGCTAGGCCTGGCACTGGTCTTGGGTGGCGTCGTCATCATCGCGATCGTCTATCGAGCGTGCGATTGACTGAGGATCGTGGCGGATGGATGTGGCCGATGCTTCGGTCGATGCGGATTGGTGTGGAGCGTTATTTTTCGGGTTTGGTGACTTCGTGTGTCGGTGCTGGTCACTTGCCGAGTTGGGTACGAAGTTTGCGAAGAACTCGGCTGTGGATCGGTGCCAAACTTGCGATCAATGCAGCAAGAATTGTACGAAATCAAAGACTTCATGCATAATCCTCCGCAAGTGCGGGGGAGGAGGAAGAGAAAGAAAGGAGTGGGGGGAGGGGAGGAAGGGGAG
>JAESRA010000165.1 GCA_016764895.1 Phycisphaerales bacterium
AAGCTTATTTGATTGGAGAAATGTCGATCTCAACGAGATTTTTTTATTGCTTATTAAGCCATTATTCCTCATCTCAAGGCCTTTCATTCACGGACTCGAAGTCGGACTTCCTGGCATGCCTTTACTAGTGTCACAAAATCGGGTTATGGAATTCGATCCCAAGAACTTCCCAATGCACGCATATGAACTATTTTCAACTGGATCAGGATTCGCTTCTCCTGATTCTTGCTTTTCTGTTCAATCAGGATTAATGAGTATTTCAGAAAGTCATGTGTATGGCATGTTACCGTGGGAAGATGAGAAAATTTGCAGCGATTCGTTCATAGAGTGGTGTGCGGCTAGTGCTTCAAAAATCCTGAAAAATTTCACTGATTTATTTTACCTATACCCACTGATCATAAGCAATGGGCCTGGGATGCCTCAAGAACATATCATGACATTTGATCGGTTCGCTCTTCGTGTTGCAAAATTTCAAAGCACACACCCTCGATCAATTGATCGAACAGAAATATTTGAAATCGCAGATTTGTTTGGGAAAATTAGATCTGTATGGCGAAAGAGTGACGAAAACGATGAATCAAAATGGGTTCTCTCAGCGACGGGTGTTAAAGAAATGGTATCAGCGATTAAAAATTCGAGCTGCCCAAATGCCCACGCGTATTCTACTAGGCTAGCCCAAGTGTGGTCGGCTGTTTCTGAAACTATTGTCAGTTCTGTCTGGGATAAAAATCGAGTTAGTGATAAACATGTTGACATATCGTACAACTCTGACAAATCGGATCTAGAAACAATTGATGAGTACACAACAAATTTTCTTCGTGATTTAAGAAACACTCATCATGGATATTCTCTTCGAAGTAATCGATCTAAGCGAAGGCTACTAATATCTACGGGTGCAGTTAGTGAGGGATTATCATCGCTTCCAGTACTCTGGCTGCTATCTGTGTTGTGTGACCCTCACATTACACTTGGTTGTCCAAAGATGGAGAATTAGGAAGCCGGGTGCCCTACTTCCCCTCTTCGGTGCCCTCCTTCGCCCGTCTTCGGCGAAGGAGGTTCTTCGTAGTTCGAGCACGGCCAAGTGTCTGGTGAGAGACTGCGGGGCGGAACTGTGTGTAAACTATTGAAACACCGTCGCTGAAATGAATAAAAATGAACCAGAATCTTTCAACCATCGAAGCCATCTTAAATCTATCCTCGCTATCCCATCTAACGACCAAAGAGGCCGTGCGGATGCTTGGTGCGGGCATAGATGCGGCTTGGGACACCAAGAACATCGAAGTACTCAAACACATCGTTGATATTCTTGCAATCTCAATAGACATTGAGCAAATGAATCAAGATGATGTGTGCCTATTCCATTATTTCCTGGCCAACGCGTGGAATGGGATCAAGTTTCTGTCCAGCAGTGCCTCTGGTGGTAGCTGGGATTGGGAATCTCAAGCGGTCGAGCAGGAGACCCTTAGCATTCGCCGGGCTCTCTCTTCAAGTGGACTCACTCAGCAGCCAGCGATTCGTGTATGTCAGATTCATACGAATCTTGCCAACTGCTACGACACTACTGGTCGGTTTGTTGAAGCCATCTCGGAATGGGACCGAGCCTTACAAATTGAGCCCCGGTTTGGTATGGCTAGAGGAAATAGAGCTTCGGGGCTCTGGACCTATGCCAATTCAATCTATGACAATGGGCATGCCGTTGTCATGGCCCGCGAAGCATGGACGCAACTCGACCCAGACAAACTTGAGGGCCTTGAGCCAGGGGCAGACAAGTATTTTGCCAGTGTACGGGCAAAAATTGAAAGCAAAATTCCCCATGATGTTCTTACAAAGCCATTTGATCTAAATGGATTTGATCTGGGTGAAACTCATGAAGAGCAAGAATATCGCCAATGGTGTTTGAATAACAAATTATTTCTCAATCCGCTCAATGACCTCGGACCAGTGTCAATCGCCGCACAAGATATTTTGTCGTGCCCGTCAATCGTTGCCAAGATCGGAGAAGGCCCTCGATTTCATGATTTCATGAACCAGATCAAGCAAGAATATTGCTCAGCACGATGGCTTGTTTACGATGCTTCAAGAAATCAATCACCTCATTTTTCGGACAAAGATGTGCTTCTCTACAACACACTCGACTATCCAAGCTATGGGTTGCGTACTGAGCAACTGAAACTGGGGTTCCGAGGATTGTTTTCACTATTCGACAAGATCGCATTCTTCTTGAATGCTTATCTCGATCTTGGTATTGCTGAACGCAGAGTGTCTTTCCGTGGTCTGTGGTATGTGAACCAAGAGCGAGCCAAGGGTATCTGTTCTGACTTCACAGCCCGCGAGAACTGGCCACTCAGAGGACTATTCTGGCTAGGGAAGGATCTATACGAAGATACTGATGGGTATCGGGATGTGATAGATCCAGCAGCGAAACGACTCAATGAGATACGAAACCACCTTGAACACAAGTACCTCAAACTCCATAGCGATCTATGGAATGGTGCCAATTCGAGCACTTTCACAGATGGCTTGGCAGTATCGCTCGGTCGAGACGAGTTCGAAGAAATGTCCATGCATCTTCTGAGCATGACGAGGGCTGCCATCATTTATCTGGCTCTTGGTGTTCATAGTGAAGAGATGGTTCGAGCAAATCAACGAGATCCAAACACAATCACACCACCAATGCCCCTTGACAACTGGGAAGACGATTGGAAGTCGTAGCCGGGTGTCCAGATTCGCCATCTCGAACAATTTTCCCCCACCCAAACAAAAGAATCCAAACATTATCACCCCCAAACCCCCTCCGTACATTGACAACCTGTTCGGGATATGGTACAGTCGCCCCGCCGGGCCCGCGAACAGCACCGCCCCCGGCCGGGAAATAGAACAGTCGTTCTAGATCGGTAAGGACACCAATCACCCCGCACCCGTGCTGGTCCCCGAACGCCCACAAGGCTGAGGGTCGAATCCGGTTTCTCGCACAAATCTGTGGTTGTTGCGCCAAAACAACCCCAACCGTGCGCACAAATCCGGTCATGTTCCACATGGAACAATCCGACCCAAAAAGCCCGAGGCCCCGTCCGGCAAGCCTGAAAGGCAACACAAAATGGCCAAAGTCAAAAAACCACTCGAATTCAACGCAATCCCAAACAACGAATCCCAGAAAAAACAAGCCCTCGACCGAGCCCTCGCCCAAATCGACAAGGCCTTCGGCAAAGGCTCAATCATGCGCCTCGACGAAGATGCCTACAACAGCATCCCAGGAATCTCCACCGGCGCACTCTCCCTCGATCTGGCCCTGGGCGGCAAGGGAATTCCGCGAGGCCGCATCGTCGAAATCTTCGGCCCAGAATCCTCAGGCAAAACCACACTCGCCCTCACCGTACTCGCCCACGCCCAAAAAGACGGCGGCGTCGCCGCCTTCATCGATGCCGAGCATGCGCTCGACCCATCATGGGCTCGCAAGATCGGCGTCAATATTGACGATCTCCTCGTATCCCAGCCGGACACCGGCGAACAGGCACTGGAAATTTGTGAGCTTTTGGTTCGGTCCAACGCCGTCGATGTCATCGTCATCGACTCGGTCGCGGCCCTCATCCCCCGCGCTGAAATCGAGGGCGATATGGGCGACGCCGTCGTCGGCCTCCAGGCCAGATTGATGTCCCAGGCGATGCGTAAACTCACCGGCGTGATCGCGCGTTCCCAATGCACCGTCATCTTCATCAATCAGATCCGCGAGAAGATTGGCGTGATGTTTGGCTCCCCAGAAACCACCCCCGGCGGCCGCGCCCTTAAGTTCTACGCCTCGGTCCGGCTTGATATTCGCCGGACTGGGACGATTAAGGTTGGCGATGAGGCTGTGGGAAATCATGTTCGGGTTCGGGTGGTTAAGAATAAAGTGGCACCGCCGTTCCGTCAGTCGGAGTTTGACATCATGTTCGATGAGGGCATCTCGGTGACGGGTGATCTGATTGACATGGCTGTGGAGGATGATGTGGTGGACAAGTCGGGCGCGTGGTATTCCTATGGCGATATCCGTCTGGGGCAGGGCCGAGAGAAGGCCAAGGAATATCTCCGGGAGAATCCGGATTTGTTCGCCGAGATCCGCGAGGGTGTGCTCGATGCTCGGCTGCCTGATCGCAATAAATCAAAAAATGAGATCGAGGCGGCTACGGATGAATCGGCGGAGAAAGAAGTTGCCGAGGTTGTGGTGAAGAAAACCAAGAAGCAGCCGGAGTTTGAGACGGCCAAGGCGTAGGCCGTGTTTGATGACTCCGAGCACTTTTCTCTGGGTGCCCCGATGGTGGGCTTTGGGGGGTGCCACCTTCGGGTCTTTGACCGCCAAGCATTTTTCGTGCCACCAAGACCCGCTGGTGGATAAGAATCCACCAGCGGGGCACCCTTCAGAGCTGTCAGGCACTGCCTAGTTGAAAGGCTCGAATCCGGGCGTTGATGTTGCCGGTCGTGTTGCCAAATGGGGTTGAGGGGCCAATGATCTCCGACCAACGGCTGCGGATGTGGCGGAATTGGTAGACGCGCTTGGTTCAGGTCCAAGTGGGAGTAAAATCCCGTGGAGGTTCGAGTCCTCTCATCCGCATTTCCCCCCAAAGTAAAGACCCCCCAAAGTAAAAGACCCCCCAAAGTAAAAGACCCGCAAAGTGAAGACCTCCGAAATGAAGGTCTGCAAAGTATCCGGCTCCCGTATGTGGGGGCCGGTTTTTTGTGGGTGCATACAATCTGGGCATGAGCTTGTTGTATGCAGGAATTGATGAGGCGGGGTATGGGCCGATGTTGGGGCCGCTGTGTGTTGGGCGGTCGGTGTTTTCGGTGGAGGGGTGGGCGGCGAAAT
>JAESRA010000166.1 GCA_016764895.1 Phycisphaerales bacterium
AACGACCCGGTATGTATATCGGGGGCACCGGAATCGGCGCGCTCCACCACCTCGTCTACGAAGTCGTTGACAACTCCATCGACGAAGCCATGGCCGGCTTTGCGACTTATGTCTCCGTCATCATCCAGCCCGATGGCTCGGTCAAAGTCTCCGACGATGGGCGAGGCATCCCCACCGATCCCGTCAAGCACGAAGACCCAACGCTCAATGGCAGACCGGCCGTCGAAATCGTCCTGACCAAACTCCACGCTGGCGGTAAGTTCCAGCAAGAGGACTCGGCCTACAAAGTCTCCGGCGGGCTCCACGGCGTAGGCGTCTCGTGCGTCAACGCACTCTCCTCACTCCTGGAAGTCGAAGTCTGGCGCGATGGCATAATCAAAGGCATCGCATTCGAACGCGGCGTCGTCAGCAAAGAACTCCACGACATCGGACCGATCCCCGCCAACAGCGACATCGAAACCGGCACCATCGTCACCTTCAAACCCGATACCCAAATCTTCGAAGACATCAACTTCGTCTACCAAACACTCTCCACCCGTTTGCGAGAGCTCTCGTACCTCAACCCAGGCATCACCATCAAACTCACCGACGAACGCGTCGGTCCTGATGGCAAAATCAAGCACGAATCATTCAAGGCCGACAAAGGGCTTCTGGAATATGTCCAGTACCTGATGAAGGGCAAGAACGCCGTCTCTTCGATGATCTACCTCAATAAAGAGATCCCAAAGGATTCCATGATCTGCGAGGTTGCCCTCCAGTACCACGATGGCTACAACGAAACACTCCTCACCTTCGCCAACAACATCAACAATGTCGACGGCGGCACCCACGGGCAAGGATTCAAAACCGCACTCACCCGCACGCTCAACGGCTACGCCAAACGCGCCGGAATCCTCAAAGAAAAAGACACCAACCCATCAGGCGACGATCTCCGCGAAGGATTGATTGCGATTGTTTCGGTCAAACTCCCTGACCCGCAGTTCAACAACCAGCCCAAAGAAAAACTCCTCAACCCAGAGATCGAGGGCTTCGTCTCGGCCTCACTCCAAGAAGCCCTCAACAACTGGCTCGAAGAACACCCCGCAGAAGCCAAGAAGCTCTGCCTCAAAGGCATCATGGCCGCCCAAGCGCGAGAAGCTGCACGCAAGGCGCGTGAACTTACGAGGCGCAAATCCGCGCTCGACTCGGGCTCGATGCCCCACAAACTCCGCGATTGCAAAACCAAAGACATGGACCGCTCCGAAGTCTTCATCGTCGAAGGCGATTCAGCGGGTGGCTCGGCAACCCAAGGCCGAGATGTGGAAACCCAAGCGATCCTGCCCCTCAAAGGGAAGATCCTCAATGTCGAACGCGCCCGCATCGACAAGGTGCTGGGCTTTGAAGAAATCCGCACACTCATCGCCGCCCTCAAGTGCGGCATCGGTGCCGATTTTGACATCACCAAACTCCGCTACGGCAAGGTCATCATCATGACCGACGCGGATGTCGATGGTTCGCACATCCGCACACTGCTGCTCACCTTCTTCTTTCGGCAGATGCCTGAACTGATCCGTCGCGGGCATATTTACATCGCCCAGCCGCCGCTCTATCAGATCGCCCGAGGCAAAAAATCACAGTATGTCCTCAACGAACGCACCCTTGACAATGCCCTGACTGATCTGGGTCTTGATGGTTCGGTTCTTCAGGTCCGCGACATCGAGGATGCCCAGGCCGGCATTGAGCCAAATATCCTCAAAACCATCGCAGGCCCTGATGCCCGCCGTGCTGTCCAACAGTTGACGCGTCTGGGTGATCTTGTCGAGATCGCCGAACGCCGGGGTGTCAAGTTTCTTGATCTCCTCGCAACCCGCAAAGATGGCGTCCTTCCTACACACAAGCTTTCGACCCAGACCGAAGATTTTTATGCTTGGTCTGAATCCGAAGCCCTCAAACAACTCGAAACCAACGGCTGGCGTCTTATCCAAGATGCCGCGGACATCGAACCTGACACCAAAGAAGCTCAAACCGAAGATTCCGCGCCTGCGCTTGATCCAGACTCCCCTGAGTACGCCGAGCAGTTCAAGGAAGATTCGTCGCCACTGGCAACCCTCCGGGAACTCCACGAGAACCGCGAGCTCGACGCGATCTTTACTCAACTTGCCGAACTTGGGCTTGATATCAACGACTACGGGCTCACCCAAGAAGAATCGGTCACCGGCGAGAACATCCCTGCACGCTTTGCGTGGGTCACCGACAAAACATCGGCGGCCAAGTCTGAGAATGAGTCCGCGATCCCTACATCGCAATCCAAGGTTGTCGAAGCTGAAAACATCCCATCGATTCTCGGAGCGTTGCACCAGATCGGTCGCCGAGGCATGGAGATCAAGCGGTTCAAAGGTCTGGGCGAGATGGACGCGATCCAGCTCTGGGACACGACCATGGACAACACCCGGCGAACCCTCTTCCGGGTCCAGTGGGAGCACGCATCAGAAGAAGCGAGCTTGCTGTTCTCGCTCTTGATGGGCGAACAAGTCGAGCCGAGGCGTAAGTTCATCGAGGACCATGCTCTGGAAGTCAAGAACCTCGATATCTAACTCAAATCCGAGCGTTCTGGCCCTGCATTCACCCGCATAATCCACACTGCTGATACCCCCCGTCGCACAAGCCGGAATTATCGGTCTGCTCGCACTCGACTTCTTATCCAACGCGATATTGCACTGATTGACCCCGTCTCTTTCCCCGATATAGAAATCGCAGGAGTCTCCATTCCGGACACGAAGATTGATAATTCATATTGCACCTCTCTAAGGAAGACTCAATGGACCAAAGCAATACCAACACTCTCCGCATCGGTATCCGTGAGCTCAACGCCCTGCTGAATCGGATCGAGGAGTCTCAACCTGAGAGCCCGAATCCCAACCGCGAGTTTGTCCGGTGGGACTTCCGCATCGTCCGGGCAGACCTCACCATTGAGCACGCCACCGGATCAAAGGTCGTCCTTCCTGTCGCGACCCGGAACATATCCCGAGGCGGAATATCGGTGCTGCATTCGTCATTCGTGTACCCCAACTCTCGATGCCATGTCACCGCGTTGCTTGAAGACGGACGCAAACTCGATATCGATGGCATGGTCATGCGTTGCAATCACATCGGCGGGAAGATCCACGAACTCGGCATTAAGTTTGACCAAGAGATCTCCACCAAAGAACTCCTTGGGCTCGATCCAATGCAAGAGGCCTACTCGCTCGAATGTATCGAACCCGACGGGCTGCACGGAAATGTTCTGGCCGTCGTCTCTTCGGACCTTGACCAACAATTGCTCGTCAAACTCCTTGAAGATACCAGTTTGACGATTTCGGTCGCCGAAGACTCAGAAACCGCTCTCAAACGCGCCAAAAAAGGGTGCGAGCTCATCCTCACTGACCATTCTGTGGGCGAAGAATCCGCAGCCGACATCATCATGACCCTCCGCGCCGAGGGGATCGATGCCCCGGTGCTTGTGATGACCTCTGATTCATCGGAGGAGTTCCGCGATGAGATGCGGATGGCTGGTGCTTCTGGGCTGATCTCTAAGCCGTACACAAGAGACAAACTCCTCCAGGCACTTGCTGAGTTTCTCCTTGGAGATGGGGATGGCGGGCCTTTGTATTCAACACTCCAGTTAAATGATCCCGCATACGAAATTCTTCCTAAGTTCCTCAAAGAACTCACACGGATGATTCTCACCCTCGAAAACTCGCTCCGAGATTCTGACTATAAATCATGTTTATCAATCTGCCAATCCCTCGCCAGTTCCGCGGCCCCACTCGGCTTTGAATCCATCGGACATGTCGCGGTTCAAGCAAACCGCGCCCTTTCCAAAGGCAGCGGGGTCCGGGATGCGGCGGCAGATGTTCGCCAGTTAATTATCGCGTGCCGTCGAATTAAATCGAAGCCAAAGGCAGCCGCATAGGAATCAAATTATAGAGCGTTCTTAATTGTCACCGTATTTTTTAGATTTTGAGATCAATCATGACCCGAAACTCAACCCTGAATCCAGCATCCGACCCCGCGATCCGAAACACACTCTTTCTTGATGGAGTGCTCTATCAACGAATACTCTCAAAGCTCGATGAGAGCAGCAATAAGCAAAAGCCAAGTGCCAGCCGGATTTTCCGCAGACTCTCCTACGCGCACGCCAAAATCGCGATCAATATCCAGTCCGAGGGCCACAACCAGCGCACCCTGATTGTGGCGACCCGAAATCTGTCCCAAGGCGGAATGTCCATCCTGCACTCAAGCTTCATGTACACAGGCACGCAACTCACCGTTGATCTTATTACCAACACCGGCGACATCACCACTTGCTATGGATCAGTGACCCGATGCGAACACCGCGGCGGGCGTGTCCATGAAATTGGTATCAAGTTTGATGACGAGATCATACTGCGAGAATATCTCAATCCAAACCCCAAGAACCTGCTCCATTCCCGAGAGAAAGTGGACCATGAAAGCATGGACATCAAGCTTCTCGTGGTATCTTCAAACACTGATTTCTCTTCAACCATGAGAGAATACTTCCAGCCAACGAGCATGATCTACAAGTTTGCCAAATCCGATGCCGAGGCCCTTGAGCTATTCCAAGCCCAAGACATGGTCTTGCTCCATCTCGATACCGTCACAATGCAGACACCTGAAACCATCAGCCAGATGCGGGAGCAAGGTTTCACCAATCCGATCATCATCGCGGGTCGCCCGACGAGCGAGGAGGATTCTCATATTATCAGTGCTTGCGGGGCTGACATGATCCTGCCTTGGCCTTGCGATGAACAGACCATACTCTGCTCGATCGGAGAATATATATTCAACTCTTGGACAGCCGAGTCACTTGAAAATATCCGGTCGTGCATTTCCCCTGAAACACGCCGAGTGTTATATGTGGAGCTTGCCAAGATCGGGATCACGCTCGATCAGCAGGTCCGCACACAGAACCAGGAGGGGGCCCATATATCGTGTTCCCGGATACGGGTGCTGGCTCCGCTGCTCAATCTGGTCGCTCTCAAATCAGCCATTGACGATCTTACCAAGCGGCTCTCAAAGGCCGAATCACTTGAATCGTTGGCGCCCGAACTCAATCAAATTTCAATGGCATGCAAAGGAATGAGCCAAAAGGCCGCGTAAATTTGTAAATTGCTATGAAGAAAGATCAACCATTCCATCACGGCTTGCTCCAGCTCATCAAAGCGGTCGGTGTATGGACCAGCGGGTTTTTGATGCTCGGCATGGTGATCTTTGTGATCTCATATATCCGGGTCGGATCAATAACGAACACTGAAGCCGTGAAACTCGTAGAACTCTCCGCTGGTCAGCAGATGCTGATCGAGAAGATGGCCAAGGGTGCTTTGGAGATCAAGGTCGCCATCAATACGGACGACTGGGATGCCGTCAAGGTATCGCTCAAACAGATTACGATTGATCATCAATTATGGAACGAGGCTTACCTTGCACTCCAGAATAATCGACACAACTCATTGAGCGGGGATGAGGGTTCACCGACTGTTCAAGATTACTTTGATCGGATTCATTATTCGCATTCTCAGGTTTCTCAAGCGCTCGACGAGATTGAACTGGTGGGCCGCAGCGTCATCCGCCGGGCTCCGTATATTGACCAATCAACCCATGACCGGATTATCGTAGCGACAGATATTATCATTATGCACGAGCCCGGCTACCTCAAGAGCATGAACGAGATTGTCTCGCTCTATGTACTCAATGCCTCGACAAGTTCTTCTGGCGCGATCGCCTCGGTCCGTAAGTCGCTTTGGTTGCTTTTGGCGACGCTTACGGTCGCGTTTCTGATCGGCGTGATCCCTCGGTACTGGCTTCTGACCTCGCAATCTTCTAGGCTTCAGGACAGCTTAACACGGGCGAATGGATCGGTGAATTCTCGGTGGCATTTCCTTGCATCGTTGGGGCATGAGTTTCGTACTCCGATGAGTTCGATTATGGGTTTTGCGGGATTGCTTGCCAGTGAGGACCAGGACAAGATCACCAGAGAAGAGCATGCCAATAAGATCCTCGTATCTAGCCGTGGACTGATGTCGTTGATTGAGGACATTATCGACATGTCCGCTATCGAAGCCGGCCAGCTCACGATTTCTCCAGGCGTGACAACCCCCCGCACAATCATTGATCAACTCAAATGCGTCTTTACACCTCTAGCCCAAGAAAAAGGCTTGGAGTTCAATGTGTTTATCGATAGTACATGCCCTGCCTCAGTCACCATCGACGAGAAACGGCTCAAGCAAATCATTTCAAAGGTCATCGAGAACGCCATAAAGTTTACCCAGACAGGTTCTGTAGAACTGCACGCAGCACTCGAAGAGATCAACGGAAAGAGCATGTTTGTTGTTCGGGTTGTTGATACCGGGATCGGCATTGATTTCAATGATGTGAGCAGGATTTTCGAGCCGTTCGAGCGTATTGAAAACGGGATGAATCGCGCCCAAGGCGGCGCGGGCCTTGGGCTTACTGTTGCCCATGCGCTGGCACGCCAGCTCGGCGGGGACATCACCATCAAGACTGCCAAGGGCGTGGGATGCTTTGTCACGATCTCGGTGAATCCCGGTCAATACACCGTTCAATCCGAATCGGATCCTGTGGCGACCATACAAAAGATTGTTGCCGACCGAGAGGTTCTTGAATCCAAGCTTGTTCTGCTCATCGAAGATGGGGAAGACAATCAACGATTGATCTCTCACCACCTCACCAAAGCGGGGTGCAGGATACAACTCGCCGAGAATGGTCAAATTGGTATTGATCGGTATTTGGCCGCACTGGAGTCGGTGCAACCAATCGATCTCATCCTCATGGATATGCAGATGCCCGTTATGGATGGATTTGAAGCGACCTCGATCCTCCGTCAGAAGGGGGCCAAGATTCCGATCATCGGCGTCACCGCCCACTCATCAGCAGACGACCGCACCCGATGCTTCAAGGCAGGTTGCGACGAATACCTAATCAAACCGGTGGACAAAGCTCTTTTGCTTGATACCTGTGCCATTTGGATTTCTAAGCATGCTGCCAGCGAAACTGGTGAATCCGATGAAACCAGTGAGTCACTGCCACCTCAGGCCGCGTAATCAATGAATCCTAGAACAAGCAAAACCAAAGCTGCTCACAAGAACCCGGCCCACCAAACTAATCGAGTTTGGGAGTGCGTAATGCCTGCGGCAATCGTCTATTTTGGGGTTCGGGAGAAAGGGTGAACGACGGGGCTTGAACCCGCGACATCCTGGATCACAACCAGGTGCTCTACCAACTGAGCTACGTCCACCATCAACAGAGCCCATTTCCGAACTCCGAGCATTAAGGATAGCCGACAAAGACCCCGAAAGTCACCCCCAACTGACCACCTTTTGAACTACTTTTCAGGTCTCAATGTCTACAATTCATATCAATCTGAGTGACGCGAGCCGCTGCGACGGATCCATCGGCATCAAGCGTCACAACAACTCGAGGCAAATTACACCTTTGCCATACTCCAGCAGGAGCCGACCCATGAGTGCCATCAGTATCCCAGGACTCGATCTCGGGGCCAAAGTCACCCACACGAACCTCTCCACCGCTGAGCTTGTAGAACTCGTTCTTCAACGCAATGAAGGCAAGCTCGCCGCAAACGGTGCCGTCAATGTCTCCACAGGCGACCGCACCGGACGCTGCCCAACAGATAAATACCTCGAAGACACCCCAGCAATCCATGGCAACATCGACTGGGGCAAAATCAACCAGCCAATGACCCCCGATCAGTTCGACAAGGCCGTCGAGATTGCCTCGCGGTACCTCAATACCCAGGACGAGCTTTTCGTCTTTGAAGGATTCGTCGGTGCTGATACTTCCCATCGCCTTGGTGTCCAGGTCGTGACCACCATGGCGTGGCACGCACTCTTTGCCGAAACACTCTTCATCAAACCCGGCTCACCATCCGATGCGGGCGATGGTTCATGGAACCAAGACTGGACCGTCATCAACGCAGGCACCCACAAACTCACCGATGCAGAACAACAAGAACTCGGCCACGACACGCCGATCCTGATCGCCCAATCACTCGAAAAGAAAACAGTCGTTATCTTCGGCACCGAATACGCCGGCGAAATGAAGAAGGGCCTCTTCTACGCCATGAACTACGACATGCCAGACCAAGGCGTGTTCCCCATGCACTGCTCATGCAATGTCGACAACGACGACCCAACCAATGTCGCGCTCTTCTTCGGCCTCTCCGGCACAGGAAAAACCACCCTATCAGCAGACCCAAACCGAGGACTCATCGGCGACGACGAACACGGCTGGGGACCATCGGGCGTCTTCAACTTCGAAGGCGGCTGCTACGCCAAAGTCATAGGCCTTACACACGAAAAAGAACCCGAAATCTGGGATGCGATCCGCTTCGGCTCCGTCCTAGAAAATACCATCATCGACGAAAAGACCCGCGTCCCAGACTACGACGATGTCTCCATCACCCAAAACACCCGCGTCACCTATCCCGTTGATTACATCAAGGGCGCGATCATCCCATCGGTGTGTTCACATCCCAAAAATGTCATCTTCCTGACCGCCGACGCCTTCGGCGTCATGCCCCCAATCGCCAAGCTCACCCCAGAACAAGCGATGTACTACTTCATCAACGGCTACACCAGTAAACTCGCCGGCACCGAAGAAGGTGTCGTCGATCCCGTCGCCGCCTTCTCCCCATGCTTCGGCGGGCCATTCATGCCAAGACCGGCAGCCGAATACGCCAAAATGCTCGCAGAACGCACCGCCAAACACGACGCCCATGTCTGGCTCCTCAACACCGGATGGTCCGGAGGCCCCTACGGCACCGGCGACCGCTTCTCACTCAAATACACCCGCGCCATGGTGACAGCCATCCTCGATGGCTCCCTCACCAATGTCCCCACCCAAGAACACCCAATCTTCGGGCTCCACATGCCAACGACCATCCCCAATGTCCCCGATGAAGTCCTCAACCCTCGCAATACTTGGAGCGACAAGGCCGCCTACGACACCAAGGCCGCGGACCTCGCCAAACTCTTCCGCTCCAACGACAAAAAATACAACCTCCCCGCCGACATCCTCTCCGGCGGCCCAAAGACCTAAACGATTCGATTGTTTCTGATCTGGGCCTTCTGACCTGGGCCTTCTGATCTAGGTGCCATGCTGGTGGGCTTTGCCACCTGCATGTCTTATCTGGGTGCCATGGCTTGACCGTCTTCGGCAAGCCATGTCTTTCGGAGTTTTTGTGTGATTGAAGACACTGCTTGCCGAAGACGGTCAAGCAGTGGCACCCAAGTCTTCATCCAAATCGAACACGATTCGTAAGCGTCCCTACCCCTTCAATCTCAACTTTGACCACATCGCCATCCTGCAGCCACACCTGTGGCTCCCTTGCCATTCCAACCCCGCTCGGCGTCCCCGTCAAAATCACCGTCCCCGCCGCCAAAGTCGTCCCCGAACTCAACATCGAAATCAACTTCGCCACCGAAAACATCATCTGATCCGTACTCGCATCCTGCATCACCACCCCATTGACCCGGCACACAATCCCCAAATCCTGCACATCCTCAATCTCCGACGCCGGGACAACCGCAGGCCCCAGCGGACAAAAAGTATCAAACGATTTCCCACGATTGAACTGCCCGCCTGAACCTTTCTTCTGCCACCACCGGGCCGACACATCGTTGGCGCAGCAGTAGCCAAGTACATATTCCAGCGCCTCATCTTCTGACACATCAAGAGCATCGCGCCCAAGAATCACCGCGAGTTCCGCTTCATAATCCGTTTGGTTCCCCCCAAAGTTGGCATCGCGCGCAATGGGCGGGATCACGATCTCGTCGCCATCGAGCCCGGCGGCGTTGATGTTTTTCATAAACACCATCGGGTGTTCTGGAACATCGGCCCCTTGTTCGATCGCATGGGCCGCGTAGTTGCGACCTATACCAATGATCTGCCTGATGGGCAGCACTGAACCATCGACTTCAACTCCAACGCCACAGTCAATCTTGATGAGCTTGTACATACCCCCACAATATCCTCGATTTCACCGTCGTGATGGTCTACAACTTCTAAGTGCCAATATCACCCAACGACCCAAGTAATCCTGAGGGGGATTCCGGCGGATCTCCACGCACTCTTTTTGCTCGCCTTCTCTCTAGAGCGGCATCGCCGGTCAAATTTGTCTTGTTGAGTTTTCTCTCCTTCCACCCAAACGCCATGCCTTGGCTTTCCCGTCCAAATTATGCCCGGGAACTCCGAGCGGCGTTCTTTCTGCCCTGGGCCATCGCCGCCACCGAGGGCTCGGTCATCGGGTTCATCGTCCGCAAACTCTATGACGGGGTGGTTGATGACACTCTGCTCAACTATCTCGTCGCGGCGTTGATCGCCGCTCCTGCACTGGCCAACATCACTTCCTTTGGCTGGGCGATTGCTGTTTCTGGCAGACGCAAAATCCCGTTCATCACTGGGCTTCAGTTGATGGTGTTGATTTCTATCACGGTCATTGCTGCTGCTCCGCGAACGATGACGGGTCTGTTGATCCTCGTGGCCGCGGCGTTTGTTGCGCGGACTTGTCTTGCCGGAATCGTCACGATTCGAGCGACCGTCTGGGGGGTCAACTACCCCACTGATCGCGCCCGGCTCACGGGCAAGTTCCAAGCCGTCTCTGTGACCATCTCGTCGATGATTGCCATTGGGCTTGGTTATTCGATGCAACTTTCCGAAGAGTCTTACCGATTCCTCATCCCAATCTTCGGGCTTGTCGCACTTTTTGGCGTCGGATCGTATGCCCGAATCAAGGTTCGCTCAGAGTCTACGATCATCGCCCGCGAGCAGGCCCAGACCAAGAAAACCACCAGTTCATTTCAGGCCATCGCCGCGCTTTTGCGTTCGATCACCCGTGTTTTGGTTGATGACCGTGACTTTCGCCGCTACCAAACCTGCCAGTTTCTCATCGGCATCGGCAACATGATGTCGTGGGCGCCGTTTGTCATCATCGCCAAGGAGCAGTTCGGGCTTGACTATCTACCTGGCCTTCTTTTGACCCAGGTTGTGCCGCTCTTGATGATGCCTTTGTTTATCCCGTTCTGGGCTCGTTTTATGGATCGTGTCCACATTGTGACATTCCGGTCGGTTCATTCTTGGGTCTTTATCGTCACCTTTATTCTTTCGCTTATCGCCGCCCAGACCCACACCCTCTGGTTGCTCTACGCAGCCTCGGTCGCCAGAGGCATCGCCTTTGGAGGCGGCGCATTGGCCTGGAATCTTGGCCACCTGCAATATGTCAAACCCGAACGCTCGACGGATTACATGGCCGTCCATGTGACGCTCACCGGAGTCCGAGGGCTCACCGCTCCGTTCCTTGGCGTGGGCATTTACTCCTTATATGAAACCATGTGGCCCGGTGAAGGATCATGGGTCTTTGCTGTGGGCTTGGTCATCACTTTGTGCGGCACCATCGGGTTCCGGTCATTGTCCCGCGGCGTACTCAAAGACCAATCGCTTGAAACATAACTCTTCCCACTCTCCGGGTGGCCCGACGGAGGATTCTTATTCTCCTTCGGATCTTGCACAAACACCTCACCATCCCGAAGGAACCGAAGACGGCTCCGTCGGGCCACCCAAAACTCATTCACGCCGCGTAGTCGATCACGCCGATACCCCAGCGTGGTTAAATACATCGGATCCAAAAGAACACTCATCCCCAACATACTCGAAATGATCGAGTCGCTCGATGGCGTCAACTCCGTCGTCGACTACTTCTCGGGTACTTCACGCGTAGGACATGCGCTCAAAGCGCAAGGATATCAGGTCATCGCAAACGACTACGCCAGTTATGCGCACTGCCTGGCCCGCTGCTATGTCCAAACCGACCGAGCCAAAGTTCTCAAGCACACCGAAATGCTCGTCGATGAGTTCAACACCCTCCAAGGCGATCCCGGCTACTTCACCAAAACCTTCTGCGAGGACGCCTGGTATTTCAAACCCGAAAACGGTGCCCGCGTCGATGCCATCCGAGAATCCATCGAGTCCAAAGACCTCGATCCCGATCTCAAGGCCGTGATGCTTGTGTCGCTGATGGAAGCGGCCGATCGCGTCGATTCCACCACAGGCGTGCAAATGGCGTATCTCAAATCATGGGCACCAAGAGCCCACAACCCCCTCACCCTCCGCGTCCCCAATGTTCTCGACCGTCCGACCGCCGGCAAGTGCAAAGCCACCAACCTCGAAGCTCAAGACGCCGCCAAAAAACTCACCGCAGACCTGGCCTACATTGACCCGCCCTACAACCAACACTCCTACCTAGGCAACTACCACATCTGGGAATCGCTCGTCAAATGGGACAAACCCGAAACCTATGGCATCGCCAACAAAAGAATCGACACCCGGACCCGTAAGTCCGATTTCAACTCCAAACCCAAATCCATCATCGCCATGCAGAACTTCATCGACAAAGTCCGCTGCCCCTACAAACTCGTCTCCTTCAACAACGAAGGCTACCTCGACAAATCCACCATGGAATCCATCCTCGCCCCCCACGGCACCGTCCACACCATCGGACACGACTATAAACGCTATGTCGGCGCACAAATCGGCATCCACAACCAATCAGGCACCAAAGTCGGCAAAGTGACGCACCTCCGAAACACGGAATACCTCTTCCTCGTCACCCCCCATGGCGTCGAGTGGAAGGGTGTCGGGACCCCCGCCGCTGCCGTGGTCGCCTAGGTCGTGTCTGACGGCTCTAAAGGGTGCCCCGCTGGTGGATTCTTATCCACCTGCGGGTCTTGGTGGTACAAAAAAACATCTGGCGGCCAAA
>JAESRA010000167.1 GCA_016764895.1 Phycisphaerales bacterium
AAGCTGCAGGTGCAGTTTTTTTGAATCTGAAGACGCCCGTTTTCATTACTGCAATATACCACGAACACGAATTTTCGCTGCATTAAATGGCGATTAACATAGAATCCCCCCATTCCATCCCCACCGACATCACTGGTCGCATACGAAATCAACCACCGCCCAACAATCGTGTCCGGCGCCCTGGCCAAATTCATCGCCCCATACATCGCATAACTCGGCATCCATATCGGCACAAGCGCAATCCCCCACAACCACCTCCGATCCCTCCCCATCAACACCCGCCCCATCGGCACCCCCAGCACCATCGCCAAAAACCCAATCCCCCCTGCAATCAACATCGTCTGAACCAACAACCCAACCCCCCGATCCAAAATCAGCCCAACCCCCTCACCAATCGAATCAAAATCCACCACCGAAGCCGCCCCAAACACCACCACCCCAAACACCCCAACCAACACCAAAACAACACCCCCAACAACAATCCATCCACCCCAACCAAGTTGACCAACCTCTTTCTTCATCGTGACATAATAAGACAAACCATCCCTCCACTCGCACATGATCGAGTAATTTCAGAACAAGATCATCAAAGTTCGCACCAAGTCCATGAATCGGATAGAATCCTCATCAAGCCACGGGACTCAATGGGTACCCACCCCCCCAAAGCATCACAACCGCACGAGACCACTCGCCGCGATACGGACAACACAACATGATCGACATCCGAAAACTCAAAGAACTCGTCAAACTCATGGTCGAAAACGAACTCTCAGAACTCGACCTCAGAGACCAATCAGAAACCGTCACCATCAAAAGAGGCAACGACCAAGAACCAGTCGTCTACCACGCCCCAGCACCAGCAGCCCCCGCAGCAGCAACCGCCCCCGCAACAGAAGCCCCCGCCCCAGACACAAACGCAGGCCTCATCGCCATCGAATCACCAATGGTCGGCACCTTCTACACAAGACCAAACCCAGAATCACCAATCTTCGCAAACATCGGCGACCAAATCGGACCAGACTCCGTCATCTGCCTCATCGAAGCCATGAAAGTCTTCAATGAAATCAAAGCAGAACAATCAGGCACCATCGCCAAACTCTGCGTCAAAGACGGCGACCCCGTAGAGTTCGGACAACCACTCTACATGATCAAACCAAACTAACCCCCCTCCCCCCACTCCCCAGTAGAACGGGCTTCCAGCCCGTTTCTTCAGCATTTCCAAAACAGTCCCCAAAGGCAAGACCACATGTTCCAAAGAGTCCTCATCGCAAACCGTGGCGAAATCGCACTCAGAATCATCCGCGCCTGCAAAGAACTCGACATCCAAACCGTCTGCGTCTACTCCACAGCAGACAAAGACGCACCCTACCTCAACTTCGCAGATGAAAAAATCTGCATCGGCCCAGGCCCCTCAAAAGACTCCTACCTCAACATCGCCCGCATCATCTCCGCAGCAGAAATCACAGATGTAGACGCCATCCACCCCGGCTACGGCTTCCTCTCAGAACGAGCAGACTTCTCCGAAATCTGCCGAGAATGTAAAATCGAATTCATCGGCCCCTCCCCAGAAGCCATGTTCAAACTCGGCGATAAAATCCAAGCAAAACGCTACGCAAGAGCCGCAAAAGTCCCCGTCTTTGCAGGCACCGAAGGCGAAATCGAAGAACTCGACGAAGCCGTCAAAGTCGCCGCAGAAATCGGCTACCCCGTCATCATCAAAGCCTCAGCCGGTGGCGGAGGCAGAGGCATGCGCATCTGCCGAAACGAAGCATCCCTCAGAGCAAATGTCTCCAAAGCACAACAAGAAGCACTCGCAGCATTCGGCAACGGCGGCGTCTTCGTAGAAAAATTCCTCGAACACGCCCGCCACATCGAAATCCAAACCATCGGCGACAAACACGGCAACGCCATCCACCTCTACGAACGCGACTGCTCCATGCAACGCCGACACCAAAAAATCATCGAAGAAGCACCCGCACCACTCGTCGAACGCAAAAAAATCGAAAAAGTCTGCCAAGCCGCCGCCAAACTCATCAAATCCGCAGACTACTCAGGAGCCGCCACCGTCGAGTTCCTCATGGATCAAGAACAAAACTTCTACATGCTCGAGGTCAACACAAGAGTCCAAGTAGAACACCCAATCACCGAAGCCATCACAGGCGTAGACATCGTAAAAATGTCCATCCAAGTCGCCGCAGGTGAAGAAATCCCCTACAAACAAAAAGACATCCAAATCCAAGGCCACGCAATCGAGTGCCGAATCAACGCCGAAGACCACACCAAAGACTTCCGCCCCTCAGCAGGCCTCATCGAAACCTACCGAGCCCCCGGCGGCCTAGGCATCCGCATCGATACCCATGTCAGCGCAGGCTACCGAGTCCCCCCAAACTACGACTCCATGATCGGCAAACTCATCGTCCACGCCGACACCAGAGAAGCCGCCATCACCAGAGCCCTCCGCGCCCTCAACGAATACGAAGTCGGCCCCATCAAAACAACCATCCCCCTCCACGCCCAACTCATGCAAAACTCCGACTTCAAAACCGGCGGCATCGACATCCACTACCTAGAACGCCTCCTCAAAGACTAACCCCCCCACCCCTCCAAGTTTACAAAAACCCGTGGCCCAGGCGTCCCGCCTGTGATCCCCTCTTCAGTCATATCTGGATGCTGGGTGCCACTACTCGCCGCTTCGGCGCAGTAGTGTCTTCAAATCACCGGGTGCCATGGCTTGACCGTCTTCGGCAAGCCATGTCTTAATCTCACCAAAAAAGCGGCCAGGATCACTCCCAGCCGCCTTCATTCATATTCGATTCTATCAAAGCCGAATCACCGACGACGACGACCAGCAACAATCCCGCCAAGGCCCAAAAGTGCCAGTGAACTTGGAGCTGGAATAACTTTCCATGTACCGATGAGTGAGGCACCAGCGATGTCATCATCACTGTCAGCAAAGGCGTAAATGCTACCGGTGGTGTTCCCAGAAAGCAAGTTTGCGTAATCCTCGGCAGTAAGAGTCCATGTGGCGGACCCGGTGAATGCTAAACTACCCGCAGTAAAGACAGAAGGACTATCGTCCGTCCACGACCAGAAGTTCAGGCCAAAGTTGCCTGTGAAGCTGTAGAGGTTCGGAGTTCCATCAGAAATGGTTCCAGCACTGACGAGATCGCCGCCAACAAGTGTCTCCAAAATGGAGCCCGGGTCGCTGTTATAGAAGTCAGCCATATACACGCCGAGGCTATCAGAGCCAGTAACACTAGCCAGTGAAACCCCGTCTTTCGCAGTGATGGTGATCTGATTGACGACCCTGAGGTCGATGTTCAGAAGCGAATTTGACGCACCGCTCATATCGGCCGAAGCACTCATTGCGGTTGCGGCTACTGCGAGCCCTGTAATTGTTGCAATCTTGTTCATCTACTGTCTCCATTCTGTAATAGAATCTATTTAAAGGCACCACGAATATCGAGTTTGGACCCCGATAACCCTCAAAGCTACATCAGAACCACATCAATACCAGTCATTTGTCATTTTTATTTTTGTACACCATGCCGGGGCCATGCTGGTGGGCCTTGCCACCAGCATGTCTTCTCTTTCTGGGTGCCCCTACTCGCCGTCTTGGGGGGTTCGGCGCAGTAGGGGCTTCTCTTCTCCGGGTGCCACGGCTTGATTTGGGGGGCGTCTTCGGCAAGCCATGCCTTGCGTTCATCAATTTTGAAAAAACGACCGAGATCACTCCCGGTCGCTTCGTGTTTGAAATCAATCAAAAGCCAATATCACCGACGGCGACGACCAGCAACAATCCCGCCAAGCCCGAGCAACGCCATTGAACCCGGAGCAGGAATAACATTCCATGTGCCGATGAATACTGCGCCATCAGCGATGTCATTATCGGTGTCAGCATTGAAGTAGATGTCACCGCTGATATTGCCAGCAAGCATCGCGGCATACTCGCCAGCATCGAGGCCGCTCCATGTTGC
>JAESRA010000168.1 GCA_016764895.1 Phycisphaerales bacterium
GGCAAGTTGGTCAAGCATAATCTCAGCCGTCTCCCGCGCGATGTCATAATTCACATACGCCCCAACCGAATAATCCCCACCGCTCGTCGGCATAAACACCGCCGCATTGGTCGGCCCAATCTTGGACAAAGTAAACTCCAGCAGCGTCCGCAAAAGTGATTCAATATCGAGTTCCTGACGCAAAAGTGTTTCCAGCTCGCTCGTCACTTTCACATCGCCAAACTGCTGAGTCAGGTCTTTATACGCCTCGGTCAAATCCGTGCACAACCCCCCGATCTGCCCAGACACTTCCTCCCGAGCATTATTGAGCTTACTACAAAGCTTCTTGAGCCGATCCACCCGAGCATCCCGCCGGCGTACCCGCTGGGCTCGTTCAACCGCCTCCACAATCCGCCTCATCGTGTCGGTACCTTTCCCGCCCATCGGAATCAGATCACACGCCCCGGCCCGCATCGCGCGCACCGCATCGTCGGCACCATGAATCGCCCCAAGCACCACCCCCACCATCATCGGATGATGCGTAGTAATCGTCTCAAGCAACTCGATCCCGTCACCCTTCTCAAGGGCCCGCTCAATAATCACCAAATCCGTCGAACTTGTATTTATATATTCAAGAGCCTCCCGCGCCGAATCAACAAACTCCAACGATTCAACCTTCCCATGCAGCATAGAAGATATACGCCTGCGGACAGACCGCCTCGGACTCACCGCCAGCACCCGCGCGTTCAGACCAACCTGCTCAATCAGCACCGGCTCCTGCCCGGCCAATCCAGATTCAAGCGAGCCATGCAGCAACGCATCGCTCCCGTCATTGCCGCCCGTATTCTCAGATGGTGTATCTCGATGATTCATAAAATACCAACGCTTCTCTCTCGTTATGCCGCCCTGCGACGGCCTCTATTCTTAGCCCGAAGCACAATCTGAATCAGTGCCCCAGAAATCCTTCCAGTCGTATTTCCGATCGAAATCACACCGCCGTGAAGTTCGATCACACTCCGCGCCCTCGCCAAACCAAGCCCAGGACGACGCCCCGCCTTAAGCTCAGAAAAGAACGGATCAAACGCATGATTCAACGCCCGCTGTGATAATCCAGGCCCCGTATCAACGATCCGTATCAATACTCGGCCATCCACTCCCGCCGATTCAATCGAAATCGTCACCAGTCCAGACGGATTCGATAAAACCGCATTCACAATCGGTTCACTAATCGCACGAGACAATAAATCACGATCAACTTCGATCGGGCTCACAGTCCCCTTGATATGCAGCTTAATCTTCGCACGAATATCAGCACGATGACACTGACCCTTGGCAAGCTCAATCGCCTCACGAACCACAAGCACCGGATCAGCAAAAGTCAACGAAGGCTCAGGAGGTTCAGCAAGCAAGTGCATCGAAGAAATCATGCTCGACAACGAATCCGCCGCCTGCACAATCGCCTTGGCCGCATCCCGATCCCGCTGCGTCCCCAAACGCTCCAACAACTGCTGCGACCGCCCATTAATAACTGAAAGCGGATTGTTCATCTCATGGGCCGCCCCCGCCGCCATCTGTCCAAGACGAAGCAACGATTCATTCTGAGTCTTCTCTCTCTGCATTCCCGCAAGTTCACGATTGGCACTGGCAAGCTCTTCTGAAAGCACCGAAGCAGCCTTCGATTTAACAGTCTCACCAAGCGACCTCCCCCAAGCATTCGAGAGTACCCGAAAACCCTTTGAACTCAGTTCAGCAGCCGCACTAGGAGACGCCTTAATCAACACCACCAAACAAGACACTCCATCCAAGGCCTCAAGATCATCCCCGCCACAATCACCAACCCCAATCAATGAAGCCGCCCCGATTTCTCGCACCGATTGAATCATCTCCCCAAACCAGTTCAGCGTTGCAAGCTCAAGAACCTGATCCCCGCTCAGCCCCGCAACATGCCCAGGCCGAATCTCCCCAGAATCAGAAATCGAAGGGCTCTCAACCCGCTGCCCGCGATCCCCACCAGGATCATCAACAATCACCCCATCAGCCACAGAATACTTAATCCAAGCACACCCCGGCGATTCTTGCACTATCACAACCCCCCGCTCAATCCCCGTCAGCGATGCCCCCGACCGAACCATCCCCCCCACAACACGCTCAATCTCAGACCCCGTACCAATCCAATCATAAAACACATCAACAGCCCTAAGCAACCCATGAGAACGATCCGCGATCAACTGCTTGGCCCGCAACTCCTGATTCATCGCCACCAACTTAGCCTTGGCCCGCGTAAGCGATCCCAAAAGCAAGTCTGGAGCACTAAACTCCCCAACTCCCAAAATCTTGGCCCGCTGACTTACCCGCTCAACAATCTCCGTAGACGCCAGCTCAAGTTCCTCAAGATCAACCCCAATCTCCGACGCAATATCCTCAACCTCAACACCACCCCGAACCTCCCCAGACCACCCAAGATGCTTAGCCTCGCACCAAGCACACGCCAGCGTCACCACCGATACCAAATCCCGGCTGCACCGCTCAGGGAGCGCGCTGGGAAGCTGCCCATGCAACCACACCACATCACGAATCGAATCAGGAAGCCCCCAATGCTCGGCCAAACGCTTGCCCGCTGTATGATGCTCAATCCCGATCGTCGCCTTCTCAGCAGAACTCAACGCCACATTCTGACGCTGCGCCATCGTCACCGCCTTCTCCCAAGACTTCGGCAACACCTTGTAAAGCGCCAGTTTCCCAAGCCCATGAACCAGCCCAGCCAAATACGCCTCATCAGAAGAAATATCAATCGAACGCTGCTTACCCATAACCCATTCGCTCACGCACGCCACCGCGATCGACCGCGTCCAAAACCCCTCAAAATCAAACAACCCACCAGTCTCATCCACCCTCAAATTATCAAACACAATCACACTCAACACCGCAGACCGCACCGCATCAAGCCCCAACATAATCACCGCACGCCGAACCGTCGTGATCCGATCCCCAAGCCCCGAATCCGCATGCCGGCACAACGACAACATCCGGGCACTCAACGCCGGATCAGCCTCGATCAACTCAATCACCTCATCAAGCCGAACATCCTCAGCAGCCCCCATCGAAAGCAGCCGCGCCGCCACCTCAGGAAGCGTCGGCAACCGCGTAATCCCAGTCAAAATAGCCTCAATCTGCCGAGGACTCACACCCTCACCAAACTCGCTGCTCTCATGATGTTCTTGAACACTTTCCATATTCATCCCGCACTCCGTTGCTTCATATCCAGCAACACTTCAACACGCTCAATCAACTCACAAAGATCAAACGGCTTCTTCATAAACCCGTCGGCCCCAGAATCCATCAACCCCTCAACCTCACTCGCCTCAATCACCCCAGAAACACACAACACCCGCGTGCCCTTGAGCCCCTCGTTCTCACGAACACGCTGGCACACAATGTCCCCATTGATATCAGGCAACATGTAATCAAGCACAATCAAATGAGGACGGAACCGCTCAGTCTCAATCCCAGCGTCATACCCAGTATGCACCACCCGAACCTCAAACCGCCCATCATCACCAAACACATCATGCATCAACGATGCAATCTCAGGATCATCATCAACAACCAAAATCCGCTTGAGCAAACTCTCAAGCACCACCAACGGAATCTCATTGGCCAACATAAAACGCATCAACTCCTCGCGCGGTATCCTCCGAAACCGAGACCCAGGAACGCGGAACCCGTTGAGCCGACCAGAATCAAAGCACCGAATAATCGTCTGCTGAGAAACCTTGCACACCTGCGCAGCTTCACCAGTCGTAAATACCTTCTTACCAGACCAATCCTTTTGCTGTGCTTTGCTCATCGATAACCTCGGTATCCATGCCCATGTCCAACACAGGCATCTCTGCAACCGTTCATCGTCCCCCAATCCCCCCAACTTCACACCGATAACCAATCAACCCACACTTTCTTCACTTTACAAACCCCCAACCCCCCAACCCCCCAACCC
>JAESRA010000169.1 GCA_016764895.1 Phycisphaerales bacterium
CACCCGCGCTGCGTCGGTGCAGCGGTTTGTCGCAAGCCGTGAGCGGTGGTCATACCAAGGCCACAACGGCTGGACCTATTACACACCCAGCGCGACCATCAGAACAACAATCACCGACCGGCACATGCTCATTCGCATCCCCGCGTTTATTGAACTCTCGCAAATCCATGCGCGCACCGCGCTGACCATACTCCCGCCGGCAACCGAGCCGGTCGACACCTACTTCCTGGGCTCGCGCCGGCAGTGGGAAACGATGACCAAAAAAATCCTCAAAGATCGAGCGGGCGTGTATCTAAGCATCGAACGCGGCGGATTTAGCATCGGAACAACAGGCGTGTACTACGACCTTGGCCCGCGCGACTCGTTCACCATCGCCGCCCATGAAGGCTGGCACCAGTACGCACATTCGGTGATGATCGGCCGGCTCCCCGTCTGGCTCGACGAAGGAATCGCGTGCTATTTAGAGGGCTTCCGCTGGGACGAAATCCAGCCTGATACGCCGCGGTTCTTGCCTTGGGCGAATCTTGAACGCTACGACCAACTCCGCAAGGCGCACGCTTCGGGATCATTGATGTCGCTGCATACTTTGGTAAGCAATCGGCCCCAAGACCTCATGACCACTGACAAAGGCGGAGGCCGCGTGCTGACTTACTACGCGCAGCACTGGGCACTCGTGCATTTCTTCCGTGAATACCAGGGCGGACGGTACTCATCCGGGCTCGCGCGAACTATACAACTCGCTCTCGGCGGCAAACTGCTCGATAATCTAAGCGAAACCGACGCGCGTTCTCTGCGGGTGCGCCGATCAGGTGCCGGCGTGCTCTCGATCATCGCGCCGGGTGTGCCACTGCGAGAACTCGATGCGCAGTATCAACAGTTCATCGAAGACATCGTCCGCCCCGGCGGACGAAACGCGGCATTGAGCGGGAAGTCGCCGGTTTAATCTTCGACTAAAACATCAGGCTCGATGCCAAGGTATGGCAGGACGCGCTCGGTGATCCGCCGCACAACCGGACCGGCGACGCGAGAACCATAATGACTCCGGCTCTTGATACGCTCAGGACCCGGATCATCAATCACCACAATCACCACGATCTCAGGGGCATTGGCGGGTGCGGCGGCGATGAAACTCGTGTTGTACTGATTCACAAAGTACCCCGATGCGTTGTTTGGCCTCCGGCTCCCCGCAGGCGGGTTGCATGGAATCTTGGCGGTGCCAGATTTGCCGAACATCGAATACTTGGGCGCGGGGGCGTTGTTGACGCTGCGGTCTTTATCGTCCATTCGCTGAACAACTATCGTCATCGGGCCTCGAACCCGAACCGCGACTTCTGGATCAAACACACGCTCGATGATGATTTCGTCTTTGGTGAGCCCCGGACGGTCATCGCGTCCCGCGGCCGTCAAGCGGAGTTGAGGAAGCGTCCCGGCCATTTCGCCACTGCGGGCAAAGACCGAAAACGCGCGCACCATCTGCACCGGAGTCACGGCGACCTCGTAGCCCATCGCCACCGAGGTCTGGGTCCAGTGCGACCAATTCTTAGAACTGGTGACGATGCCAGGCTGCTCGCCCATGATCCCAAGCCCGGATCTTCTTCCAAAGCCCAGCGAGCGAATGGTGTTGCGGAGATCAGTTTGATCAATTCGTTCTGAGGCAATCGTCATCCCGATATTAGACGAAAATTCGATGACCCCATCCCAAGTCAGAGAAGTCTTGGGCGTCACATCCGTAAGAACACGCCGCCCGTAGGGGTTGTAGCGGTTGCCTTGAATCTCAATGATTTCATCGTCGGGCAAGAACCCCTGAGTCTTGGCCAGCGACCACACAAACGGCTTGAAGGTCGAGCCCGGCTCATACAAATCACGCACGCTACGATTCCGAGTAAGCGATTCATCGATACCGCGCTGAGGATCAGGTTCGAGCACACGCCATCTCGGACGCTCCGATTCATGAGGAAGCGTTGCAGCGGGCTCATCTCCCTTGGGGTCGTACCACGGAAAATCTACGAGCCCTTCGATCTCTCGGATGACATCGACCATCGCCAGAACCTCGCCGGTGTGCGGATTCATAACCACCGCGCGGGCGCCCGCCGAGTCTGCATACTCGGCTCCATGTTCGAGTTCTTCGAGCACAATACGCTGTATTTCAAGGTCAATCGAGAGCCGGACATCGTCGCCGCGTTGTTCCTGGGTCCATGCGCCGCGCTGGACCCAGAGCGGCCCGCCGCTGGCGTCGCGGACATAGGTGAGCGAACCGTCGGTGCCTTCGAGCTGGGATTCAAAGAGTTGCTCGGCACCGAGAATACCGGTGCGCTCGGTTGCTTTTTCATTGATGAACCCGAGCTTGCCGATGATGGAACCGACGAGCTGATCCGAACTCCTCTGGCGGACCTGATGATCCTCAAGAAAAATACCAGAGAGTTTGTTGTCATCCTTAAACGCCTTGACAGCTTCTGCGGCGTGCATATCAAGCAGCCCGCTGATAGGAAGATATTGGCTCAATTGTGGCCGATCAATCGGCGATCCATCGCTGCCGAGTTCAGGCCCAAGACCGTCACGCTCGCGCTGATCCATCCGCTCAATAACCGCGGCCCGCCGATTATTCTCGATAACCGCTCCGATGATCTTCTGACCGAGCCGGCCCGGATCAACCGACAGCACACCAGCGAGCCCCATCACCGCTTGATCGAGATTGGCCTCGATCGTCGTCGGATCAATGATCACACGCTTGGCGATGCGTGTGGTAGCAAGCACCCGGCCTCGGCGATCGAGCAGATCGCCGCGTGTTGCCCCGAGCGAATGCGTTGTCGCTCGCGGCTGAACATGCGCCGCCAGCTCAGGGGTCGGTGATATTTGAAGCTGGACAACGCGCCCCAGCACAAGCACAAGCGCCGAGATGACCAAGACCCGAATCGCAAGAATGACGCGGTTAAATTGGAGTTCTTGAGCGGTGTTGAACGCGGTACTCATGGGTTCAATCCTCAGCATCAAGCACATAGACACGGGTGCCGTCGTCGAGCGACCAGTATTTGGGGTCCACTACACTCCGTTTTACGGGAGCGTCTTCAACCAGTTCCTTGCCGTGGATTTCTGGCTCGTAGGGATCGAGCAGAGCAATCCGGCGTTGGGTTTGGTCGATCATCGCTGAGTCAATCTCATCACCAAGCATCGCACGGATCTGATCAGGCGTAATACGCGCGGCGATCTGCGCCCGAAGTTCCATCGACCGGCGATCAAGATCGCGCGACCGCATCCGGGCCTGCGTCATCTCGTTGGAAGCGACCAATCTGGACTGGCGTACCGAGAGCACCCCGACCCCGGTCGAACCAAGCGCAAGGATCAGCACGATCAACTTTACAAACATCTTCGGCTCCGGCTGATGGCTTTGTTTGGAAGAGGAAAGCTCTGGGGGGTTATTTGGCGGGGACTTTGAGCTTCATGCCCACACGAATGTCATTGGCATCATCGAGCCCGTTGAGCTTGACGAACTCCTCGACCCGGCGTGAGGTCCCCAAAAGTTTCATGGAAATCTCACCGAGCGTATCACCCGAGGCCACAATATATGAATCCGAACTCTTGGTGTTTGGCTTTGGTTTCGGAGTCGCCTTGAACACTTTGGGAGTCGAGACACGCGCGTTTGCTGGGAGTTTGAGCTTCATGCCTGGGTTGATGATCCCGCTGGACCCGATCAGGTCTGCGTTGAGCGTTTGGATCTCAGGCCAACGATCGCCGTCGCCCAGTACAGTTCGAGCGATCTGGTAGAGCGAGTCGCCTTCCTGAACGGTGTAGTTCTGATGCGTGATTGGTCCAAGATTGCGGGTGGCACTGGTTTGGCTTGCCAACGCTTGGCCACGGACATCGGCGATGCCTTTGTTGATTCCGTTGCTCAGGCCACCAAGGAGTGAGCCGTTGCGGTTGGAGCCGTTGGCGATCATTACCGGTTCGACGGCCTGTTTGGTAGACTGTTCGGTAGACTGTTTGGCCGACGGTCTTGCCTGCTGGGGCATGACCCGCGAAATCGCGCTGCTAATCCGGTCCTGCTCGGTCCCCGGAAGTTGGGCGATCGGCTGGCGGCTCTGCGCTTCGAGCCGGTCTGGATCCATCGTGCTGGCTTGTGAGAAGTAGTCACTGACAAGCACGCCGACCACGAGGATCAAGACGAAGCTCAAAATAAGTGCGAGTTTGCTTTCTCTGGTCACGGCCGAATCCTTGGCTGGGTGCCTGCTGTTGAAACGAATACGAACAAAATATAGAAACGCAGTCCTTACACGCTTCAAAAACAGACTACTGAGCCGCTGAGCCGAGCACCCGACACACACGCAACTTGGCCGAGCGTGATCTCGGGTTCACCCCGATCTCCTGCTCACCAGCCCCTACGGGCTTGCGCGTGATCAACTCGACGAGCCCGTCTTGGCTCATCCGGACAAACGATTGTTTGACCGGACGATCTTCCAGCGAGTGGAACGCGATAATCGCGATCCGCGCCCCAGCATTCAACCATCCCAAATCACCGGCTTGCACTTTCTTAGCACCGAACTTCACGGAGCGGAGAAGTGATTCGAGTGATCCGAGTTCATCATTGACCGCGATTCTCAGCGCCTGGAAGGTGCGGGTTGCGGGATGGATGGGGCCTCGGGGTCCTCGTCTCGATGGAATGGCCGAACGAATAAGATCGGCGAGTTGATCAGTCGTTTCTATCGGCGCAAGTCCCCGTGCTTCAACAATCTTTGAAGCAATGCGCCGAGCATGCCTTTCCTCGCCAAAATGCTTGATCATGTCCCCCAGTTCGCGCTCCGGGAGCGTATTAACCAACTCGGCAGCATCAATCGGCGTGGACTGATCCATCCGCATATCCAAAGGCCCCGAATGCCGAAAACTCAGCCCCCGCTGAGGATCATCGACCTGCGTGCTGGCGAATCCCAAGTCCGCAAGCACCATGTCGGCGGCGATACCCTTCTTAGCCAACTCATTGGGCAACTGAACAAAGTTTCCGCGGATCGCGACCACATTGGCTGATGAAGGGTCGTTTGGGTTCATGGCAAGACGAGTAGATTCTTCGGCCCGGGCTAGATTCCCCGCGTCCATATCGTTGAGAACGATCGTGCCCGACGGGCCGATGATCTTGGCGATCAGACACGCATGCCCACCAAGCCCGGCGGTGCAATCCACAAACACCTGCCCCGGCTGGGGTTGCAACAATTCAACGACCTGGTCGGCCAGCACAGCGATATGAGAGTATGGTTCGGACACGCCCAACACTATCCCCTATCGTCCACCCATGACGGAAGATACCCCCATCATCCTGACCACCGCACCCTCCATCTCACACGCGGCCCAAATCATCTACGGCCTCGACCTCCGAGGCATCGGCGCCAAAACCATCCACAACCCCCTCAAATCAACCGATCCCCACGCCATCATCCTCACCAAAGGCAACCAAGACCTCGCACGATCCGCAATCATCGTCATCTGGGACGCAATGCTCGACGCCACCCCCCGTGCCACAGACATCAACGGCAACTGCTATTTCTGCGGCTACGACACCACAGGACTACTCCCCCCAATACTCTGCCCAGAATGCGGACACGAACTCGACTCCATCGCAGCAAGACGAGCCGCCTCCGAAGGCCGAATCGACTAAACCTTCTTTCTGGGTGGGCTTAGAGATGTGCCCTGCTGGTGGGCTTTTGCCACCTGCAGGTCTTCGTACCCCCAAGACCCGAAGGTGGATCAGAATCCACCGACGGGGCACCCGGCGAGTAGTGGCACCCGATCAATCGCCCCATCCCCAAAATCGCATCCAGTTCTGATGTGTGAACCCCGCAATATCAGTATCGCTCCACCCATGATCACGCAAGGCCTCGCCGATCAAACTCAAATCACTCGGCGTATTGATCCCCTCAGGCAACTCGTCGGCCCCGAACCCGCCATCCATATCAGAACCGAGCCCAACCGAAGCCGTCCCACCCGCAACCTCGCAAATATGCTCGATATGCCGAACGACCCAATCCATCGAAGCACGCCCCCTATCCGCAAGCCCCGGCTCAAGGAACGCCGACAGCAAGTTAACCCCGATCACCCCGCCACGATTGGCGATCTCTGCAATTGTCTCGTCGGTTTGGTGCCGTTGGTTTGACAGCGAGTTGGGATCGCCCATCAATGCCCGGCAGTTGGAATGCGACGCCATCACCGGGCGATCCGTCATCGAAAGCAACTCATCAACACTCCGCTGCGAAAGATGCGAAAGATCATGAACAACACCAAGCTCATCCATTCGGCTGACCAACACCCGCCCAAGATCAGTCAGCCCATTGCCAGACTTGGTATGGTCGGTCCCGTTCCCCCCGGCATACCGCGACTGATGCCACCACGCCATACCAATGGCCACAACCCCCCGCTCGACCCACATCGGTAGCTCATCGGGATCAGTAATCGGATCGGCGCACTCGACGAGGATTCCCATGTTGATCGGCCCGCCTTGGAGGGGGCATTCTTCAGTAGTTGGTTCGACCGGATCAATTGGGGGATGCTCGCGCCTCGGCATCTGGCGGATCACGCCTGCATCGCGCCACGCGTTGTACAACAAAAGCTGACGCATCCCCGCTTGATACGCGGCATTGGCATCCCCAAACGGATAAGTAAACGCCCCGGTTTCTTGGTCGGCCTTGGTTGGATCGACGCCTTCAGTAAAGATCGTTGCCAGACAGTTCCGAACCCCGCCTTGGACCATCGTCGGGAGTGTGACGCTCGCCGGCTGATACCGACCCCGGCAAGACCGCAGGTCCGCGTGTAAATCCCGCCCATTTTCAGCCAAATACGCCAGATCGAGGTGGGCGTCGAACCATTGATTCGGAGATGTGCTGCCACTCATAGAAACCTACTTTCGTGAAAGAATCATGCTACGCTTCCCAATAAGCGATTACCCGGCGATCATCAAAGCAGATGCCCGTGACGGGACTCTGCACCTCCAAAGGGGAAACCATGTCTATTTCAAACAATCCACTCAAACTCGCCGCCCGTCGAGGCAACCTCCTCGTCGGTTGCGGCGTCGTCCTCCTGATTATGATTCTCCTGGCCGGTATCGGCGTATTCTTTGTGGCAACCAACTGGCGCGGATGGGCGGCCTCGGGAATCACCAGCGGCTTTGACGCCGCGCTCACCGAAGCCCAAATCGACCCGATCGAACACGCCGAGATCATGGTTCATGTCGATGGGTTGATGCAACGGTTTGAAGACAAAGACATCACCATCGAACAACTTGGTGCCGTCGCTGAAACACTCGTCAAATCCCCAGTCATCCCATCAGCGATGGTTTTGGCAATCGACACACTCTACATCGAACAGTCCGATCTCGATGAAGCCGAAAAAACCCAAGCCAGGATCGACCTCTCCCGATACACCCAAGGCCTCTGCAACAAGACCATCAAAGAAGACTCCGTCGCCCAGGTCCTCGCCTCAGTCACCACCAATACCCCAGATGACAACGACATCCGCCTGAATCTCACTGTCGGAGCAAACAACCAAACCATCACAGCACTCAAATCCGCCGACGAAGTCTCCCTCGAAGAACTCCAAACACTCATCGCCACCGCCAAAGCCAAAGCCGACGAAGCAGGCATCACCGAGACACCAGAGCCCGTCGACCTGTCCGACGAAATCGCCAAAGCCATCGGCATCGCACTGGGCGAGATCGCCGATGATTCAATCGAAGAAGCGGTCGATGATGCGACAGACGACACGATAGATGACGCGATAGATGACGCGACAGACGATGCACCCGCAACCGACGATCCGTGATCCTTTGAGGGTGCCCCGACTCGCCGTCTTCGGCGCAGTCGGGTTCGGAGAGCAAGCCATATCTGAAGACCCGACTGCGCTCAAAAGCCGCGAGTCGGGGCACCCTTGTTTGATGGGCTCAGAACAGCACCGTAATCAACCGCGTCACGATCATCTCGATCAATCGAAATCCACCAAACCCAAGCAGCACCCCCGCGCCGATCGTCAAGATCGGATGATCCAAAAGCGCCGAGGCTGGGAAGTTGGCATTGACCGGAATCGCGTGAACACGCTTGGTCGCCATTGGATCAGCGTACAAGAAACACGCGAGGTCTTTATGCAAAAGATCACGATCAGAAAGCAGGTCCACCTTGACTTCAATCAATCCATAATCGACCGCCGTAAATACGGCATCATCGGCGCTGTTGGCGCTGATGTCGAGCGTGCGTTGTGAGCGTGTGCGATGGTCTTGGCCGGTGACTTGATAGAACGCCATTGTGCGAATCCCCTTGAGCTGATCCTTCAGCAGGTATGCCCCAGATTACCACAATGCTGTATTCCATGCGACGGATTCAAAAACACCACCTTAAACAGGCGGTGAGAACGATGCTTTGATATTTGAACTTAGGTACTTCACCCGTGTTTAGACGCTCACAACCGCCGGCTCCCCGCTGACAATCAGCTCGGCCTCGGTTTTATCCACAACTTCCTGAACACTCACCCCCGGAGCAAGCTCGGTCAGTTCAAACAATCCTCGCTCATGATTCATACTCAGCACACACAAATCCGTAATAATCATGTCGATACAAGCCAGCCCCGTCAACGGCAGATTGCACTCCTTGAGAATCTTCGGCTCACCCTTCCGGTTGCAATGCTCCATCGTCACCACCACCTTCTTGACCCCCGCCACCAGATCCATCGCACCGCCCATGCCTTTGATCATCTTGCCTGGGATCATCCAGTTGGCGATGTCGCCTTTTTCGGAAATCTGCATGGCACCGAGAATACACATGTCGATGTGTCCGCCACGAATCATGCCGAAAGACTGGGAACTCGAAAAGAACGACGATCCAGGAACCGTCGTAATCGTTTGCTTGCCTGCATTGATCAGATCGGGATCGACCTTGTCATCATTCGGGAAAGGCCCGATCCCCATCAACCCGTTCTCTGATTGCAGCCAGACCTCCATCCCCTCAGGAATGTGATTGGCAACCAGCGTCGGCATCCCGATGCCCAGGTTGACAACGAATCCATCTTGAAGTTCTTGAGCCGCCCGTTTGGTGATTTCATCGCGTGATAGTGCCATGGGTCACTATAGGGATGAATTAGACTCCGAGGTGCCGTGCTCTTGGTCTTCCAAGAGCACGATCTTCAATGGTCAAAAAGCACTCCCCTTCGTGCTCTTGTCGAAGACGACAACAGCACGGCACCGATCACCCTCGTTTAACCACAACCACAATCGTCCCTCGGCTTCTTAACCCGCTTCCCCACCGGCTTCCCCCCTACCGTCAACGAGGCCCGCGTCCCGCGTTTCTTCTTAGGCAGCACCAGCCGAATCAACCACAACGCCGCGAACACCCCCGCCGCCGTCACCACCCAAAATTGCCAATCGTGTATAGGCATGCTTTATTCTATGCGTCTGACAGTTCAGGATTCTCTTCTCTGGGTGCCCCGTCGGAGCCGTCTTCGGCTCCTTCGGGCCAAACACCTTAAACTCTCGATCCCGAAGGAGGATAAGAATCCTCCGTCGGGCCACCCGATATACCCCTTCAATACAACCTCGCCTATCAAGACAACAGCGTCACGGATTGATACGCGATCAACGCCCCGCTGTAGGCCAGCAGCGTCATCCATCCTAGCTGCAACCACGCCCACCGCCAACCCCCGGCCTCCTTGGCCGTCACCACAAGCGTCGGCAAACACAGCATCGCCAAAATGTAGTACACCAACAACGACCAACTCGTCGCCCGCGTAAACACAGGCGTCCCATCATCCCGTTTGGCATTGGCAATCGATTCCAAAATCGAATCATCCTCCGTATCGTCACTCCCCACCACCTGCACCGCCATCGTCGAAACAAAAACCTCACGGGCCGCAAAGCTTGCCAGCACGCCAATGGTCAACTGCCGGTCGTATCCGAGCGGCTCAAACACCGGCTGGACCGCATTACCAATCCGCCCAAGAAACGAATGGCTCGCATGATACCGCGCCTCGGCTTGCTCAATCTCAACAACACTCGCTCCAACAGCCGGCTCAAAATCATCCGTGTTGTTCGGATACGCCCCAAGCCACCACAGCACAATCGAAATCGCCACGATCATCGTCCCGGCCTTGCGCAAAAACATCATCGCCCGATCATAAGTCAACAACGCCGAGGCCTTGAGATCAGGCAACCGATAGCTCGGCAGTTCCATCGCCATCGGCCTCGACGCCCCACGCAAAATCGTCCGACGAACAAGGAGCGAACTCAGCAACCCCGCCAGCACCCCAATCACATAACACGAAGTAAAAGCCACCGCCTGCATCGCCGGTGAATCCGGAAACAAAATCACCGTAAGCAACACATACACCGGTATCCGCGCACTGCAACCCATAAACGGAGCCACCAAAATCGTCGCCAACCGATCCTTCGGATCAGGCACCGAACGCGCGGCCATAATCCCAGGAATCGCGCACGCATGACTCGACAACAAAGGCACAAACGCATGCCCGCTCATCCCAAACGGCCTCAACACCCGGTCAATCACAAACGCCGCGCGCGCCAGATAGCCCGTTCCTTCGAGCAGCGCCAGCAAGAAGAACAACAGCACGATCTGAGGCAAAAAGATAATCGTCCCACCAATCCCCGCAATCACCCCATCAACCAAAAGCCCCTTGATCGCCC
>JAESRA010000170.1 GCA_016764895.1 Phycisphaerales bacterium
ACTGGCCCTTGTAGGGGCGGTTCCATATCAGGGATATGGGTTGCTGGATCGATGCACATCAAGAGTTCGTAGTCTTCGCCCTCGCTGCATGCTTGTCGCCAATCTTTGCAGCGGTGGTTGATGGGAAGTTTGGTCGCGTCGATCTCGATGATGAGCCCCGAAGCTTTGGCGATTCGGTCGGCATCGCGGCCTAGGCCATCGGAAATATCCATCATCGCATGAACGCCGCTCTTTCCATGATCTGCCGAAGCCCACTGTCCCGCATCGAGCCGTGGTTCAAAGAGCAGATGCCAGCCAGATTCAAAGCTCCCCCCAACTTGCCCGGTGAGGTACAAATGATCCCCCGGCTTGGCTCCATTGCGGAGGACCGGGGACGAGTCTTTCTTCATGGTGCCGCCGACGGTGACGGTCAAGGTGAGTGGATGATCCGCTGAACCATGCGAAGCAATATCCCCGCCGATGAGCGGGCATCCCCAATGCTTGGCCCATTTGCTCATGGCATCAAAGAGTGCGTCGGCGTGTCTGTACCCAGCAGGCAAAACACCCGTCGCAAGCGACCAACTCGGCACACCACCCATCGCGGCAATATCCGACACAGACCGAGCGATGGCCTTGCGAGCAATCAGGTCAATCTCAGTCTCTGATTCAAAGTGCCGGCCTTCGATAAGTTGATCGACGGTCAACAGCGACAGTTCGCCAGCGGCGGATCGAATCACGGCCGCATCATCGCCAGGCCCTGTGACGATTTCGTTTCCACCACCAAGAGCCAGCCCAATGGAGCGGGCATAAATATGGTCGTGGAGCTGGGATTCGTTCATGGCGTGCTGGATTCAGTCTTTGGATTGACACGATCCGGTGCCGCAGCCGCAGCATGATTTTTTGCAGGTGCTGATGCCGATGATCTTGTACGCCGGACAGAAGCCAGCAATCCCGGTGACGATGAAAATCACCCCGACGGCGGCGACCACGATCCCCAGAATCTCGGCATCCATCACACCCAACCACATAAATGAAACGACCAATGCGACGATTCCCAGAACAACCCGCACAGCGCGATCCGCGCAACCTTCATTTGATTTCATAGTTGATTCCTTTCGTAGTTCATTTCCGCTGCTCATGCATTCTATTGGGATCAGGCCCCCGCGTGCGAACCCGCATCTTCGAGAACACGATTCGCGTATTCATTCATGGCATCACGCAATTGATCGAAGCTATCAAGCACATACACGATGTCCTGGAAATGGTCAATCTCAAATGGGGTATTGATGATGCGTTCCATATCAAATGCCCGGCGTTCGATCTGCCCGTTGTGACGCCCACCCTTGCCTTCGGGGGCTGTGAGGGCGTATTCGGACTCGGCGTGGGATGAGATAGTGCCTGAGCCATAGACCTTGAGTTTGTTGTCTTCGTTGATCAATCCAAACTCGACGGTAAACCAGAAAAGCCGTGCGAGTGCTTCTTCGTGTTCTGGTCCGGCCAACAGCGCGGCCTTGCCATAGGTCTGGAGGAAGTCGGCAAACACCGGGTCAGCGTGGAGGGGGACATGCCCAAAGACATCGTGGAAGATATCGGGCTCGGGAAGGTAATCAATTTTATCCATCGGGCGAATGATGACCGTTGATGGAAACTCACGACGGGCGAGGCAACTGAAGAACGCTTTGGGGGGGAGGTATCCTGGAACGGGCTGTGATTGCCAGCCGGTGAGTTCTTTGAGGTATTCGTTGATGCCTTTGATCTTGCGTCCGGGTTCGTAGGGGTCGTCGACTTCCCCGAAGAGAAGAGGGACGCGATCGGGGGTCAGACGGATGGCACGAAGCCCGGCGAGGTAGGTATTGGAGGCCTGCTGCTCGAGAACATCCCAGCGTTTTTCCCAGAGGGTTTTCCAGACATTGTGGTTGTCCTCGGTGTAGCGGTCGTAGTGCTGGGTGACATAGAACCCCTCGGTGTCGATCTTCTCTGGCGGAAGCCCAGCCGACTCATCGGCGGCCTTCTGGGCCCGATCGAACTCGTCGCCATCGATGATGTTGTTGTAGGTAATATCTGCTCGCATGACTGGCTCCTTGTGTTATCCATAGCCCTTGGCTTGCCTATTTTACGACTCTTTGGTCCGAAGAACACGATCCCGCTCAGAATCTCTCGCTGATTCCCTACTCGGGCAGCAATCAGGGTGACCAAAGCGGCTTAATGGGGTATACTCGTGACCCTAGGGCCTGTAGCTCAGTCGGTAGAGCGCACCGCTGATAACGGTGAGGTCGACAGTTCAAGTCTGTCCAGGCCCATATTCGCTGTTCTGCAAGGAACGGCAACGACCCGCAAGGATCGGCATAAGTGCTGATCCTTGTTTCGTTTGTGGTTGATTTTGTTGCTCTCTGCTTCTCAGTGCCGCTTGATGCTGTGACGCATTTTGAGACAAAAGTGTGACGCATTTTGTGACGCTTTGGGAGCCGCTCTTTTCATCACTTCCACACGCCGGCGTGGATGCCGCCTTGGCGTAGTCCTCATCCCGCACCATGTGGTAGTGAAGCTCGGCAATCTTCCTCGAATGGCCCATCCATTTGGTGCAGGTGGCACTTGGATATTGAGTCGCCAACTCACTCACCCGGCTTGCACGCATCGAGTTGAACAAACTCGGCCAAGCCGTCATCCCAGCATTCTCGATGATCCGAATCAACTGAGTCCGAAGATTGGCGGTCGTGGATCGGTGATTCACCACCACAAACTCCGCTCCCTCAGGTGCCCGATCAAAGGCATCCATCAATACCGTTTGAAGCTCAGGAAACAACGGGACGACCCGTTCACCTTTTCCGGCGTGTTGCTCAGTCTTTGGGGATCGCACCCGGAATCGGTTGGCCGCCCAATCAATGTCTGCCCATCGAACGCTCAACACCTCGGAGGGACACCGCAAGCCGCCAAAGCGTGCAAGTGCAATGATGCACCGCCAATCAGCATCCGGGGCCGCGTCGATGAGTTTGAGGGCTTCCTCTGGGGGGAGATAGTGCTTCCGGCCTTCATTGGTCTGCGCCCCGGCCTTGACCCCTTCAAACGGATTGGATGGGATCATGCCCCATCGAACCGCTTGTTTGAAGAACATCCGGGCCGCGTTCACATCACGGGAGATTGTTGGATTCGAGAGAGTGGATTCTTGAGCCGTCCGCCACTTGTCGGCATCGTGTGGCGTGATGGATTTGATGGGATGATCTTTGCCGAAATGCTTATTGAGCCGGCGTTGGGTTTGGGCGTACCGGATTCGAGTGGCATCCTTCACACTGATCGTCTTGAAATACTCATCGAGCATCCCGCCCAGGGTGCAGGCCTTGGCTTGTTCTCTTGGCTCAACCAGCCCGGCCTTTGCCAACTTGGTGTAGGTGTCATCGGGAAGCCCTGCGAGCCATTGGGCGGTGTCTGAGTTGATTGCAGTGTTTGAGAGCCGGGATTCGATCAGCCGCTCCAGGCGTGCTTTGAATGCCTCGGCTACTTTCACACTCATCTTGCCCATGCGGATGGTGTGGCGTTTGCCGTTTGCATCGGTGAATGTGATGCGTTTGGTTCCGTTCTTGTCGCGTGATATTGATGCCATTGGTTCGCCTTCCTATTTGGATTCTACTTGATTGGTATCGTCTTTGTGGGTTTCGTTGGTCAAATCAAAGCCGCCAACGCCGAATGTGTCGAGATTGGCCACCCCGCCTGATTGCTCAGAATCGCATACACCGCCATACACCGACACACTCCCCTCTATGTCGGTGGTGTCGGCCTTTGGTTCATTGTGGCGGTCTATGGAGGGCATTGCCCACATCCAACGGCCTTCATTTGCGAATCCTTCCCGCGTTGCCACTGCCCCGATTCGCTTCTTGGCACGCTCGATTGTCCGCCAGACAAACCCGTCCCGCTCGGCCATGCTCTTGATTTCACTTGAAGGCATTGGGCCGTTGCTAAGAACATCGCGGAGCCAGTCCCCAGCTTCATCGCCGGCGTTGCTCCCCCCGCTCCCCCCGCTGTTCTTGGCGAGTACCTCCGATGCGGTGATGCTCACCGGGTTGGCATCCCATTGCACCCGCGCGGGATCATTCCCGATTGTGAATGCCAAGCCCGGCGCGGGGATGGACAGGTTCATCTTGCCGGGGAGCAACAACCGCCGGTCTTCATCATCGGGATCACGCATCAAGTGGAGTACCGATCGGGCAATCCCTGTGAATGCTCTTGAGCCGAGTACCATATCGTCGGGGTTTGCCGCCATCCCTTTGCGTTGGTGGGCAACCATCACCACCGCCGCCCCTGTTTCTTGGGCAAGTGTTGCCAGTGGTTGCAGCACCGCGCGTACTTCATTCTCCCGGTGTGCATCCATACCGCCGCCCAGATATGAGCCGATGGGGTCGATCACGACCATCCGCACATCCCCGAAGGTGTCGAGGGTTTGTTTGAGTGTTTCAATATCGGCCAGGGTGAATGCGCCCTTGATAACCTTGCCATTGTTGCTTTGAACATAAACCCCATCGAGCAAGTGAACCCGTGATGGATCGGCATCATGGGCATCGAGCCGGGGGCGGATGGTGTCGCCGGGATCATCCTCAGCCGATGCCAGTATCACTCTCCCCTTTTCACAAGGTGATCCATCGGGCCAGGCACTTCCAGTGCTCACCCTCGCCGCCCAATCAATCGTGGCGAATGATTTGCCTTCACCGGGGCGGCCTACCAGCAAACTCAACCGCCCAAGTGGAATCCGTCCCTCCCAAAGCCAGTTTACTTCTTGAGCTTCCACATCGGCCATGCACACCAGTACAGGGCTTCCAACGCTGGTGTCGGGTTGTGGCTTCTCTGGCTTGCTTGCCTCTGTGAGTGCTTCCACCGCTTCACGCACCGCGTCCGTGGCACCTTGGGCGAGTTCCAACGCATCAGCCATATCCCCGCCCTTGGGCAACCCAGGCCAATGCTCAATCAATCGCACGATCTTCACTGAAGATGCCCCCGCTGTAGTTGCGAGCCGTTGCACATCGCCGGCGTACTTCTCGCCCGCTTCATCGTGATCGGGAAGGATCACCACATCACGCCCGGCCAATGGTGTCCATGCTGCTTTGCCTGCGCTCTTGCTCCCGTGTGGGCTTGTGGTGGCAATCAAGCCGCACGCACGGGCCGCGTCTGCTGCCTTCTCACCCTCACACACATACACCACCCCCTCGGCCTTGAGCAACTCAGGAAGCCCGTACAAGGGCCTCGGCGCAGGCATCCCGCCGATGAACCACCCCTCATCGTTTCGGGACACCGGGCGTACTTCCTTGCCCGATTCAGTATCCCAACGCACCACCATCCCCACTGGTTCACCCTCGGCATCGTGGTATGTCCAGGCGTGTGATCTTGTGCCTTTGGTTTGCTCCAACACCTTCACCGCGTCATTGGCTGATGGGTAGACCGCTTTGGGCTTTGAGGGTGTAGCTTTGTGAGTGTTGGGAGAAGTGCGCCCATCATCGGGGAACAGATCGCCCATCTTTATCCCAAGCGATTGGATCACCGATTCGGTGCTGCATCCAGCGTGGCACATGAGCAATGCCCGCCCATCGTCGCCGGCGTTGATACTCAAGCTCGGATTCCGATCCTCATGGGCCGGGCAACAACACTCCCAGCCATTGCCGGATTGCTTGGGATCATGGCCACTGACTTTGAGAGCATCAAGCACACGCTGTACGGGGGTTGAAGTATTCACGCTTCACCCCCATCCGTTTGCTGACGGGTATCACAAGTGGGTTCGGCGTGCCGCTCGATAAATGCTTCCAACCCTGCAATCGGGATCAGTACCATCCGGTTGATCTTGGATGCGGGAATCTCGCCGGCTTTGATGAGTGTTCTGAGCGTCCGCTCAGACACCCCCAGCATCTTGGCGGCCTCGATGGGCCTGACGGTGAGGCGTTGCTGTGTGGGGCGGGTGTCGTTGTGCGTGGGGGATTGCCAGTTGTTCACTTGGCACCCCCTTCATTCTCGGCATATTCGGCGAGTTTGATACGGGCACGCTCAAGATGAACCAGCCACCGCCTCCCGGCTTTGATTGCAGGGATACGCCCGGCTTGGGCTTCACGCCTCAGCCATGCAGACGGCACTCCAAGTTCATGTGATGCCTGAATAACGGGAACGAATGTCGGTTGGGTTTGTTGTTTACTCATACACACAACGGTTTCAGGGCATGAGCAAAAAGCCAAATCTCATTTTGCCGATTGGGCGGGGTATTCCGCACTTGGGCGGGGTACGGGCGGGGTTTTGGGCGGGGTCAGACCTGCTCTCTTGCCAGAGCTTCCATGATCTTGGGCTCGTATTCAGGATACACCCTGCATACTTCCGATACAGAATGAGACCATTCATCTCCTTTTTTTGATTGTGTTGAACATATGAGTGCTTTTCTATTTACTGCCTTCCGTAAGACATCCCCTGTCAATAGCCCACGAGTTGAACGGGTAAACCACTTGGCTTTTTGATATTGTGGGTTGCTTGCTAACGGATTTACAACGGCTTTTTCCAACACAACCCCATCACCTGCAAGCACTAAGGATGATTCAAGTACCCGAAGTGCCTCTGGGGTAGGACAATTGTGGCATATGACACCGGGGCAAAGATGCCGATCTTGGTCTTTCCAGTTCCATGGAACCCACGATCGCCCCAGAACCCCCTGTTCAGTTGTTTCAAACTGCGACCTTGCCAACTCGCAAATATCAGGCGTGATGTACTCATTCGCATCTGGGTCGGCTGCGAGTAAAATCGCAAGAATGACCTGTCGAGCTGCGAGGACTCGTTCATGCCTTCTATTGGTCGGGCCGATATTCAACGAGGACGATTCAGGGGATCCGTCTTGATTTACCGCGGCAGTTCTTGCAAAGCAGATTCTTGTAATCAAAAGTTTCTGCGAAGAAAAACCTTGCCGGGGCAAATCTTTAACATTCTCATCATTATCAGGGTTCTTCGCGTGTTCATCTGAAAATCGAGCGGCTAGCTCTTTACCTGCAATCGAAAACAACTCCTGTTCCCTTGAAATCAATGCACGCGATTGGCGATACAGCGAATCAATCCAATCCGAATACTCTTGTGCGTTCATATTGTCACCTTCCTCGGGCCGGGCAAACGCGGCTGGGCTGGAAGGTGAAATGCCCAGCCGCCTTTGCCCGATCGTCGGAAGCGATCCGACATACCCGTATTCTGACATAGATCATACCACACCGAACAAAGCTGCGACAAACCAATGGGGAGGCTGGGGTGATGACTCCTCTGAAATCGCCGTTTCTCGCTGTTCTTTCGCTGTTTACCAGCGATTGAGGAGTTTTCGTACACTCCGCGCGGGGGAGTTTGCACAGAACTACGCGCGCGTGCGCGAGGGGATGCCTCGAATCTGGCTCTCCATTGAAGATCGAACACCTCGAAGAATGGACAAATCCATCCAGATGCACGATGATCTAGGCACATGGATATATCAACATTTATTGCCAAGTGGTCAAAGGCCCAGCTCTCAGAGCAAGCCGCATCACAAGAACACTTTATCGACCTCTGCCGACTCCTCGGGGTCAAGACACCCGCCGAGCTTGATCCCGTGGGCGACACCTTCACATTCGAGAAGGGAGCCAAGGTCTCAGCACCCGCTTCGATTGGTTCCAAAGGTGCATACGGGCGTGCGGATGTTTGGTATAAAGGCCGCTTCGCGTGGGAATACAAACGCAAAAGCAAATACAGAGACTTGTCAGAAGCCTATCGGCAACTTGAGCAATATGGCAAAGCTTTGGATAACCCACCATTGATGGTGGTCTGTGACATTGCCAACTATGAAATCCACACCAACTTCACGAGATACCCGACCGAGGTGCATTCATTCACCCATGATGAACTGAGTGATCCCGAAAAACTCTCATTGCTCAATCGGGTATTCACTGATCCCGATTCATTCAAGCCAACCGAGACCGTCGCCGCGATCACCGAGAAGGTCGCTTCCAAGATCGGCACCATCGCCCAGGCATTGCGCGATCGGGGGCATGATCCCCACGATGCCGCCCATTTCTTGATGAAGGTCATGTTCTGCCTCTTTGCTGAGGATGTGAAACTCCTCCCCAAAGGCCTCTTCCAACGGGTTCTCACCAAATCCAAAGACGACCCCGCCCGGCTCAAAAAACAAATGGATCAGCTCTTCGGGGAAATGAAAACCGGGGGTATCTTCGGCACAGACGACATCAACTGGTTCAATGGCGGCCTATTCGACAGCAAACAATCCATCGAACTCACCACCGATGAAATCAAAATCCTCATCGAGGCAGCCAAGCAAAAATGGTCATCCATCGAACCATCAATCCTCGGCACACTCTTTGAGCGATCGCTCGATCCTTCAAAACGATCGCAGATCGGGGCGCACTACACAAGCCGGGAAGACATTATGCTGGTGATTGAACCGGTGATTGTTCGCCCGCTTCGCAAGCTATGGGACGAAGTGAAATCAAAGTGCGAAAGCATCGTTGAAGTGCGAAGTGACACTGCACGCAAACTTGACAAGAAAACACTGAAGAAGGGAGCCACACTCCCAGAGACATACACCAAGAGGATCGAGAAGCTACTCTTTGATCTTCAGGATCACCTTGCCCATGTTCGCGTCCTTGATCCAGCATGTGGATCAGGCAACTTCCTGTATGTTGCCATCCAGCAGCTCTTAGGTTTAGAACTCGAAATCGTGATTTACGCCGCAAATATCGGTACACCGATGACTCCTCGCGTCCGTCCAACACAACTCTTTGGAATCGAAATCAACACCTATGCATCCAATCTTGCTCAGGTCGCCATCTGGATTGGCTACCTCCAATGGATGCACCGCTACGGCTTCAACGCCCCCAGAGACCCCATCCTCGAACCCATCGACACCATCGAAAACCGAGACGCGATTCTGGCATGGGCCGATGAGGACGGCGAGCGGATCAGCGTGTG
>JAESRA010000171.1 GCA_016764895.1 Phycisphaerales bacterium
AACCCAGCCGCTCGGCGGTCTGGCCGACTGTTTCTGCGTCGGCTTCGGATGTCTTGTTATTCTGGATGACTTTGAGCCCCTCGACCATGGCCGCGACTTTGATTTCTTCGCGGACCTTCCAGTTGACAAACTCGTTGATGTCCGGGTGATCCATATCCAAACACACCATCTTGGCCGCCCGGCGGGTGGTGCCGCCGGATTTGATCGCGCCGGCGGCGCGGTCGCCAATCTTGAGCCATGACATCAGCCCTGAGGAGTTGCCCCCGCCTGAGAGGAGTTCGTTGGCGGCGCGGAGGTTTGAGAAATTGGTGCCGGTGCCTGAGCCATATTTGAACAACCGGGCCTCGCGCTGCCAGAGGTCCATGATGCCGCCTTCGTTGACGAGGGAATCGTCGACGGACTGGATGAAGCAGGCGTGTGGTTGTGGGTGCGAATACGCATCGTCGGCCAGTTCTGGCTCACCAGATTCTGGATTGACGATCCAGTGACCCTGCGCAGGACCACTGATCCCATACGCCCAGTTCAAACCCGTGTTGAACCACTGTGGCGAGTTGGGCGCGCACATTTGGTGGACGAGCATGTAGACGAGTTCGTCGTAGAAGGCGGTTGCGTCTTCGGCGGTGTCGAAGTAGCCGTGCTTTTCACCCCAGTACTTCCAGCACCCGGCCAGGCGATGGATGACCTGCCGCGCCGAGCGTTCTGGGCCGGTCTTGGTTGAGCCATCGTCGCTCATGACCGTTTCAGATTGACCGGGAAGCGCGAACTTCTCGACCAACTGAGGCACGCCGGCCTTGCGGAAGTATTTCGACACCATGATGTCCGTAGCCAACTGCGAGAACCCAACGGGGACCTCTGCATCTGGCATTTCAAAGACAACCGAACCGTCCGGGTTCGTGATTCGACTCGATCGCGTGGTCCATTTGGTGGATGCGAACGGGTCAGTACCTTCCGTGGTGAATCTGCGAGTGATTTTCATTCTTAAGTATCCAAATTTACTGAGTTATTGATGAATTGCCACGACGATAAGCCGCCCACATTTCTGCATGATTGTGTATGTGATGAAGGACATGAGTCCTCAAGTCGTCATCTGTCTCTAGCTCAGATTGACCTGACAACATTCTCCTGCTCATTAGCACTCTCGCAACTCCGCGAGGTGTCAGAGCAAATGCATTACCTTCAAAAGCTGGCCGCTCTATGAGGCCGGTTCTTTCCAAACAGTCTTCAAGATCATGCCTACGCAAATCTTCAGGGTATGAAACGCCATATACATTTTCAATCTCTTTTCCAAGCGTAATAGCTCGCATTGTGACGAGTTTGTCTGGAGCTTTTCTCTGACGCTGCCATAGTAAACTCAAAAGCATCAAACATCTTGTCGCACGATCGATGGGCAACAGATTTAGTTTGTCTCTAGCAAGCCAGTCAGGGAGAAATCGAACCCGATCAGGAAACCGATTATCTTTAAGCTTGCACGGGTTTAAAATTGCACACGCACCAAGTGAGATTAGCGAATGGGAAGAAAGTTGCCGAACATCTTTGTGTGACTCTCTCATTGCTACCGAAGAAACATCTATAACCACTTGATTTAAACCGCTATAGATTTCATCCATTGCCAGAATAACGGGCACAACTGTGTACCTTGGAAACGCCGACTTGAGAAGATCATGCGTCTGCAGAACACAGCGGGTAAGCGACCTTCTGGCTGCGATGTGAAGTTTGCCTTCGAATCCAGAACTCTCATGAAACAATGGCAGATCATCAACTTGCTTTCCCTTGACCGATGCGGCTTCAAACTGGTATCCCACAACAATGTAAACCGTTGATTTTTTTTGATCAACTACAATCGCATCAACTCGCTTAACAGCGCCAGACTCTTGATATTCTTTATACATATCCCTTGGAATCGAACTCAAGCTCGATTCCCATCCAAGCAATTCAAGCTGTTTAATCAGTGGGCTTTGATACTTGCCACCCTTTTTAATCAGCACATAATTGCCAACGCAATACGCACGGCTTCCAAGTAAATGCTGTGAAGCCCATGCAACCTGACGAGACCAATTCTCCTTGTGAGAAATCCCCCTACCTAGTAGTGAGTTATAGCTGTCAAATTCAGGTTCTGATTTAGACGCTGCAACATACGCATCAGTAATCTGTTGCTCCAACTCTGGCACATGTTCTACATACGCTGACACTGCAGCGTAAGCATCAATCATGGCATCTAGGCTGTTGAAAGAGTTGTCTGTTAACATGATAATCCTTGTTGAAACACAAAATTTGCAATCTCAAACCGAGTCAATCAACCTTCGGCAGTGTCAGGCCGTCCTGGTCTTGGTACTTGCCGGCCTTATCCGCATAACTCACGGCACACACCTGGTCCGCCTTGAGGAAGATGAACTGGGCCAGCCCCTCGTTGGCGTAGACCTTGGCCGGCAGCGGGGTCGTGTTGCTGATTTCGAGGGTCACTTTGCCGCGCCATTCCGGTTCCAGAGGCGTCACATTCACAATCAACCCACACCGGGCGTAGGTCGATTTGCCGACGCACAACACCAGAATGTCACGCGGAATATCAAACCATTCAACAGTCTCGCAGAGTGCAAAGCTGTTTGGTGGGATGATCACATGGTCGGTGCCCTGCTCGGCCGTATCGACGGTCACCATAAGATCGTCGGTGAAGTTTTTGGGATCGACGACATGCAAGCCGCCGTTGGGCGGCGTTGGGGTAAAGATTTTGAACACGGTACCGACGCGGACATCGTACCCGTAGGAGGACACGCCATAGGAGATGATGCCGTCGCGTTTGACGGCTTTCTCGAATGGCTTGATGTCGATTAGATTTTCGATTTGGGTATCACATAAAACCGGCATAACTCACTGCTCCGTCTCGATTGTCGGCGTTGGGTTTTTGATGCCCATTGCCGATGGGGACTTCCATTGTCCCCGGCCTCCGATGATGCCCGCCACCAGCGTGTCCACACGCCGATGAGAGCTGATGTATTCGGCAACGATCCCCCTCGGCATGGGTCACAACCCAGCCGCCAAAGGCGGTCACTGCATTCTGGTGGCCCCACACATACGGGGTCGCCTCACTGATTGAGCCGGGGTGTCCCTGGTTGCCCACCGGGACGATTCCGACTCTTGCGTGCTTCATCAGGCGTTGAAATCCGAAAACTTCAGTACCTTTCTAAACATAAACCGAATATTATCCAAACCTTCGTAGGTTGATTCGTGAATCTGTCGTGGGCTTGGGTTTCGGCTCGATACGCTGGGCTTTGGTGCCTGTGGATATCTTGTCGGTTGATTCCAAGTCCTCTACAGTTCTCGACTTCCCGCGTTGGAAATCTTCAATTTTTACCTGCCGACCCCAATATATCGGATCTGCAGGGCCTCGATCATAGCCTGACACAAGGTGTTGTGGGGTTGCTTTGGTCGATTATGTCGGATATTTCACGGATTCAATGATTCCACCCAATTGTGTTTTTGGCCTTGAACCCTATGATTTCGGGCAACAATTGTCGGGAAGGTGATGGGGATCAACCGTTTATCTCACAAGGAGCATTTTTGGTGTGATTTCCATATCTCGTACATTTCCCGAACTTGGGTAGGCGCTTGAATCTTGGCCTTGGAATACTTTTCCACAATGGTGCTGCAGGCGGAGACTCGAATGTTGCCTTTATTCAGCTCTGTTCAATTTCAGAGCAGTGCATACACTCACTGGTCGGGTGCGTATGGACACGCACCGACGAACAATCGCCGACTAATTCCCGGCCCCCACCGCGTTGCATTGAAAGCTCCAAGTCTTCAGTTTGCAACGCACTAGCACACACGAGGGACATCCGTTGAGTCAGAAAATGCCCATCTCTTCTAGGCACTTTGGTATACGCCTGAGCGTTTTGATGCCTTGCCTAGTGACGCTGTTGGTCTTGTCAAGCATGACCATGCCTGGTTGTCGATTAATGAAAAAGAAAAAGCCCGTGCCCAAGGCCCGGATTACGACCCCCACCGTCGTGCGTGATCTGCCATCGCAGTTGCGGGGAACGATTGGCGCCGAGGCTAGGATTATTGGCAACACGCCGACGATGGTTTCTGGGATTGGCTTTGTTGTGGGACTCGATGGCACAGGCGGGCTCACACTCCCTGAGCAGTATGCGGGCCACCTGGAGCGGGAGATGGGGCTCAACGGGGTCAATGTGTCCAATGACAATCCCCAGTCGCCTTTGTTTGGCATGAGCCCAAGACAGCTTCTAAGAGATCGCAATACGGCGGCGGTGATTGTCCAAGCGGCCATCCCGCCCGGATCGAGTCCGGGCGATAGTTACGATGTGTATGTCCGTGCGATCAACGCGACGAGTCTTGAAGGCGGGAAGCTGTGGACGACCGAACTGCGGATCGGACCTCCGTCTACTTATAACGACAAGCAGGCTCACATCATCGGGAAAGCTCGCGGGCCTTTGTTTCTGAACCCATTTGCCGAACCCGGCGTTGAAACGAGTGGGATAACCCGAAATATCGGCCGGATTCTCGATGGCGGCTTTGTGACGGCTGGGACCGAAATTCAGATTATTCTGGACAACCCATCTCATCAACGCGTCAGGCAGATGGTGAGCGCGATCAACGCGGCCTTCCCCGCGCGAGTGCTGGACCGAAGCCCCACCGCCAGAGGTGTAGATGAATCTGTCCTTTTCATTTCGATCCCTCATAATTTCAAAGATCGGCGTGATGATTTCCTTGAACTGATCTCGCACCTGACGATTGACCAGTCTTACCCGGAGGTGTACGCCCAGCGGTATGCCCAGGCCCTTGAGTCCAACGCCTACCTCGCCAATGACATGTCGTGGTGCCTTGAGGCACTCGGTGAACGGGCTCTCCCTCAGCTTCGTCCGCTGTATGACCATCCTGAATCGGCTCCTCGACTGGCGGCCTTGCGGGCCGGGGCGGGACTCGGCGACCCGTTGTCCGTTGATGGCCTATCCAAGATTGCGATCAATGGGCCTGAGAACCTTCGGGTCAACGCCATCGCGTTGCTTGCCCGGATCGAGGATTCCTTGGTTCCAGACAAGGTTCTGCGTGGATTGCTCGAATCTGACCAACTCAACATCCGCGTCGAAGCGTATGAAGGGTTGATGCAGCGGGCTATTAATGCTCGGAAGCGTCAACTCGCGAGGAATATCGGTGGCGTTGGATCGGTAAATCGTGCAGCGGTGCTTTCGGGCGCGATGGATCAGCAGATTGATGTGCTTGCTCGCGTCCAGCTCCCTGCTGATCCTGTGCGTGGTGTCTCTAGGCGACTGATCGCTGGCAAGTTCTTTCTGGATATCGTGCCTATTGGCAAGCCATTGATTTACATTACTCAACACAATGAGCCTCGGATCGTTCTCTTTGGCAGTGATCAGCATGTCAGGACTCCGCTGCTTGCCAGCGCGTGGTCGGATCGGCTGATGCTTGCTTCTGACACCGAGGGTGGGCCTATTCGGCTCTACTACCGTGACGACAAGAAACGAAAGACCTACTCGCACCCGGATGTGCCTTCGGATTTGCCTTCACTGGTCGAGTTTCTCGCGATTGAACCAACACCCGGATCTGTCAAGCGTGGGCTTGGGCTGTCGTATTCGCGTGTGGTCGGGGCGTTGTATGAGATGTACGACGATCTGGGCATTGAGGCGGACTTTACCACTGAACAAGATCAGTTGCTTGCGGATTTGCTTGCGTCGGTTAAGCCGACGGATATCGAGATCCGTGCTGAGGGGCCTGAGGACTCGGTGACCATGATCCCGATCAATGACCCGCGGAGCCAAGTCATTGATCGTCAATCCGGAATGACCAAGAGACGGACACTCCTGGTCCCAATCAATCCACCAAAAGAGGACCTCGTACCAGGCGCAGAGGACCAACCAGAAGGCCAACCAGAGGGTCAGCCAGAGGGCCAATCGAGCGACACCCCAGCAATGCGGGACGAATGATTCGGTTGCTGATGAGTTCTACAGTGCTGGATTTTTAGAGTTGAAAGAGCGAATGGTGTTTTTGTGCTGCCCCCTATGTTGAGCCAACGGAGCCAACGGAGCCAACGGAGCCAACGGAGCCAACGGAGCCAACGGTCATAGGCCGACAACCGGAGACGCCACTCAAACAAAATCCCAGGCTGACGAACGCTTGCACGCTCATCAGTCTGGGATTGGTTGTATTGATGCGCCAGCCGGCACATATATAGAGCAGGAACTCGATTAGAACTTGTAGACAGCCTGGAAGTAGAAGAAGTCTACATTTTCATCGCCACCGGCTGTATCAGTGAAGTAGTCGCCTGTAAAGAAGTGGGAGTAGCCAACTTGGAGGGTCAGGTGGCGGTCAACGAGGTACTTGACGGTGATGTCGATTTCTTGACCGACATCATCGGATGCCCCCACTGTTGTTGCCCGGAGAACCCCGCCGCCTGCGTTGTAGACATCATCTGAATCGCTGGAGCGGCTAAAGATGTGATAGTCGGCCTTGACAAGGAATTTCTTGTGTGGCTTGAAGGAGAATCCAGCGGAGATGTCTTGGATGTTTTGGCGACCGATGAGGTCCATGAAGCCGTTGAAGGCGTGGCCGAGTGGGAAGAGTTGGTTGAAGGTTTCAACATCGTTGTCGCCTGCGGTGTCGTCGCCTGAGGAGTAATCGAAACCGACATACATCTTTGGATTCCAGTCAGAATCTTTGAACGCATACGAGAGTTGGGTAGCAAACATGTAGGCGTTGATGTCGGCTGTACCAACTTCACCAAACTGGTAAGCACCTTCGACATCGTATCCGAAACCAGAATCGCCGAACTTGCCAAAGAGACGGCCGCCGAAAGTGTGCCGATTTTCGATACCGGTTGTGGTTATGGTATAAGTCCGTGCTGTGTCGTATTCGATTCCAAGGTAGTAGACATCTACGCCGATCGAGTTCTTCTCACCAATCTTGCCGGTTGCATAGACACCCCAGAAATCAGGGCCCAATCGCCAATCATTAAATTGGTACTTAAGCCAAGGCGTGTAGCGTGTATAAAACCCGTCGATCCGCCAGTCGTCGATGTTGAGGATCGCGCGTCCACCATCCCATGAGCGTTGCGAGTTGGCCCATGGAAGCGTTGATACCAATCGTTGCTTGCCGAAGGAGAGCCCCTGCCGACCGAGTCGGAGAGTGAGTTTATCCTTTGAATCCCCGAATGGGAAGATGATGTCAGCAAATGCATTCTGCAGATCAAACTGGTCAACATCGATCCCCCGTGGCGCTCCGTTACCAAAATCACGATCAGAGGCAAATGCACTTTCGCCTTCTATAAAGATGCGGAAGTTGCTACCAAAGTTCCAGTCGGTGTAGAGTTGGACTCTTCCGATCCCGAAGGTGTCGTCGGCTGTTGGGGCTGCGGAGAATCCGAATGATTTCCATGATTCGGTGCGGTAGCGGAGCTCGCCGCCCATACCGACCCAGTTCTCGCCATCATTGGAGAGATTATGATGTTTGATGTCATCCCAGTAGCCGTCATAGTTGGCGGGGTCGAATTTAGACCAATCCTCATCGAAGCGAAGGGTTTTGAATTTGGGATATGTTGCCGGAGCGGCTTCATCTTGAGCCATGCTCACGGTAGCTGTTAACCCGATTGCTCCGGCTAGTGCAGCGGCGGTAAGTGCCTGTAATCTGTTTGGTATTTTGGTGCGTTTCATTGCAGCCTCCTGGCTTGCCACTGTTGAACCCCGCTTGGTGCATGCCGAACTCACGGCATGTATCGCCCAGCGGGCGGATTTTTCTATGTTGATTCCGCGAACGGAATGAATAACTGACGATAACGACTTCTGCGTATCTGTGCTTTCGGCATTTGTAGGGAAATACTCGAAGATTCAAAGCCAAAAGACGGACAACAGCGTTTTAACTGCGAATTTATGCCGTAAAAACCCATGATTTGAGCAAAACCTCTGTGGAAATTGCGCCAATTATCCGCGTAGATTGTGGTTTTATGGGTGCTGTGATCCATTATGAGCATCCTCCAGAGCATCCCGAAGCTTGAGGGGCACCGGGGATTGAATCGGCGAGTTCGCAAAGGGCGTTGTAATAAGTTTCGGTATCGAGCCCGATGAGGGTCGCGCCGAAATGCTCGGCGTCCTCGTGTGAGACGATCTCGCCGTAGTTTATTGAGGGGATGTGATAGGCAATGAGCAGCGGCCAGGCTTCTGGCTGCTGCTCGAAGTATGGATGAATGAACAGGCAGAATCCCTTTGATGGGTGGTCGCCTAGAGCGATGGGCATCGCGAATTCGCCGGGCTGCAAATGCTCGGCGTCGAAGCGAATGCTCACCGGGTACCGAACGATTGCTGCATCGTCGAGCATCTTAATGATCGTCTCGGCGTCGATGTACATGCCGTGGCTAAGCCGGGCATTCATCGCTTTGTCGCCGAGGTGATCTTTGAGCGCGACGCGGGCGTCTTGTTCGGTGAGCTGGCGGGCCATTGATGGGGTTCCTTCTTTGGGTTCATTCATTGAACTGGCGACCGATTTCTCGGTCATATTTTCTCAAAGGCTGACGGATCAGTCTTTGTAACGACCTCTGAATTCTTCAGCGGCCTTCTTGCGAGCGGCGGCTTCGTCTTCGTCCATTTTGCCTATGAACCACTTGTGGTTGTCCGAATGGAGGATTTCCTCAAGCTTGGTATCGAGTGCCTTGGCGGCATCGACGAGATTCTTATCGCCTGAGCGGAGACCGTCATCGATGAGTTCACGGAGTTCTGGGATGAACTTCGAGTACCAGTTGCGTGCGATCTCGTAGGTCCCATGCCAGTGAGTGTAATCGGGCGCCATCATCGATGCACCGTGACGAGCACGGCGACCTTCGTGGTGCCAAATCTCAAACCATGTGAAGTCGATCTTGTTGGCAAACGGGACAGGACTCTTGAGCGGCTTGGCAAGTTTCATCAGCTCAACGCCGGGCTCGGCAAACTTCGTGTTGTACAAGTCGATGAGCCCATCGTACTGGACATAGAAGTTGTCAACCCACTGTGTCTGGTGACAACTCAGGCAAACATCCTTCATGTTGTCGCGGCGGACCTGCCAGGGCACATTGGCACCTGGGAGCCCCATCTTCGCGTCGGCGACTTCTGGACGAATCGAGATCGCCGGACGGTTGTTCCAACTGATCCGCATACCTACATCGTGGGTGACGGGTTGATTTTTGGTCTGCGACATGTGGCATGTTGCACATGTTGGGGCAGCCCAGTAATCCTCGCCGACGATCCACTTTTCGTTGTCCAAGTTCATTTCATCGATCTTGGAGAAGAAGTTGATGCCATGCTTGGATGATTCGTAGATTTCTTTCTGAGGGTGGTCAGGACCAAGGTGGCACTTGCCACAGGTGTCTGGGTGACGCGCTTGGGCAACTGAGAAGTCGTGGCGGGTGTGACACGCATTACATGAGCCTTCAGAGCCGTCTGGATTCAGGCGACCGATACCAGAGTTTGGATAGGTCGCTGGATCAAGCTTGCCTCCAGGAAGTACTTTGACTTCCGAGCCGTGGCACGCCCAGCAGCCATTGACTGCTGCCGCCGAGACACCCCCAGGGAATCCTTGAGTGATCATCCCCTTGTTGCCTTCAACGACTTCTGCAAGAACATTGTCGAGCGAACCGAGGATTCGGCCAGCCTTTGCATGATGGGAATCTGCAAACTCGCCGACTTCCTTTGAGTGGCATCGTGCGCAATCCTTCGGTGTCACGAGGATTGCAATGGTGACACCTTCATGCTTGAATGCATCAATATCATCGGCATCTGCTTGGTGACATTCGTAGCATCCGACATTACCGCGGTAATGCTTGCTCGAGCCCCATTGCTGATATAGACCCGGATTGAGCTTTTGATGGCACTCCAAACAATCCTTGGTCTGGCGTGACATCTCTGCGGGAGCGAAAATCTGTCCCATCGCCGACGAGGCGAAGGTACAGATTCCTGCGACCAGCAACAGTTGCTTGAACTTCATGATCATCTCCTTTTTTCCGGCGATACGCCCGCCGAATCTTGCGTTGAACTCGACTTCTTGGTCTCAAAGATCGATGGGTCAGTGTGGTAGATTTTGTCTACCAGTAGATCGCCATAGAGCACAGGTATGGTTACCCGAACCAAGATTGTGTACATCAGTAACCCGAAAGCCCAAATCCCGGTACACACCAAGACTTCATTGAGCGTGGGGACATATTCGACGATCTCGCCGATTGGCGAAGGGATGAAGGCGGGGACGATGAGTCCCATGCCTTTTTCGATCCAAATCCCGACGATCATCGCGAGACATGCGGCATTGAGAAGCCAGCGATTCTTTCCCGCTGGCGTGAGCAGCACCAACAGCGCGAAGGTGTTGAGTGCGATGGCCGACCATATCCATGGGACGAGAGCCGAGTATCCGTGGAGCCCGAAGAAGAGGTACTTGGCCGAGACGGAGTGGGATGCCCCGGTGTAGAACTCGGTGAAGACTTCTGAGCCGAGCAGGAACATGTTGATACCCAACGCAACGGTGATAATCCCTTTGAGGGTAGAGATCGCTTTGTCTGAAACGGGATACCCCGTGCCCGCTTTGATGACCTGGAGAGTCAGGATGATGAGCGCGGGGCCCGCTGCAAATGCTGAGGCTAGGAACCTTGGAGCGATGACGGCACTGTTCCAGAATGGGCGTGCGCCAAGGCCAGAATACAGGAAGGCTGTGACGGTGTGGATACTGATGGCCCATACGATCGCGGTAAAGACGAAGGGGATATAGAATATTTTAGTAGGCTGACGCTTGTTGTAGGCACACCAGATGAGGTAGCCGCAGATGTGGAGGTTGAGTAGGAGATAGCCATTGAGGGCGATGACATCCCAGGTGAGGATCGACATTGGGAAGTTGAATCGGAGGAACAGGTGAAGGAAGCGGTCAGGACGGCCAAGGTCTGCCGTGATGAACATCAAACACATAATGATCGCAACGACGGCCAGGAGTTCTCCGAAGATCACCAGGTTATGGAGGTCCTTGTTTTTATAGACATAGACGGGGATAACCAGCATCACCGCGGCGGCCGCGATACCGACGAGGTAGGTGAAGTTGGCGATGTAGAGGCCCCAGGAAACCTGATCGGTCATGCCGGTGGTGATGAGGCCTTGGACGAACTGCTTGGCGTAGGCATTGAGTCCGAATAGTGCGATGACTGAGAGGAAGAACATCCAGGTGTAGTACCTCCAATCGCCAACAAAGCTGAGGCGGAAGCAGCGGTAAAGGAACCGAGGATATTCTCTGGCGAACTCTTTGATTGAATCGATCATGCGTCACCACCGTTCGCTGGATTGGCCGGGTTTGTTTCGTTGGTGGAATCGCGTTCATCGAAGTAGTAGAAGAATCTTGGGAGGGTCCCCGCTTCTTGCTTGAGCACGAAGACCCGTTTGGATTCAAGAATCTGGCGAACCTCTGAGTTGGGATCAAGCACATTGCCAAACTTGCGGGCACCGGTTGGGCAAACCTCCAGACACGCTGGCATCTTGCCCAGGCGAGTGCGGTGGAGACAGAAATGGCACTTCTCCATCACACCATTTTCGCGAGGCCGGTTAGAGAGATAGCTCATGTCCGGGTTAATCTTGTCTTTGGGGATCGAGGGCGTTGAGAAGTTGAATCTGCGGGCCCAGTAAGGACACGCCGCTTCGCAGTACCGGCAACCAATGCACCAGTCGTAATCAATGACCGTGATTCCATCTGAATCTTGCCATGTGGCTTCGACTGGGCATACCTTGACGCATGGCGGATTGGCACACTGATGGCACTGGATCGGCATGTAGTAGTGATCCTCAGAAGGAACAGTCGCGCGTTGGTAATGGTGGTTGCCCTGCTCGATGTCCGTCGTGCCTCGGGGCATTTCCAGGACGCGGATGTACTGAATTTCGGGACTGCGGGATTGGTTATTCTCTTCAACGCATGCATGGACACACTTGCGGCAGCCGATGCAGCGGGTCAGGTTGAGTGCGTAGACAAACTCGACACCATCCATTGGTTTGATGTCGCGGATATCAGGACGGACATCGTACCGCTTCTCGACGGCCTTGGAAATTCGTTCCAATGCAGCGGCCATGTCTTGGCCATCCATTTCCTTGTAGTGCTTTTGAAGGAACCGAGAAACTGAGAACTGGTCGGTATCGGTCAGCTCTCGCAAAGGGCTCAATGATGCGGCAATCGCAGCCACTGCACCGGTCGCGGCTGTTCCTGTACGCAAAAAGCTGCGGCGAGTCATGCCCGGACGGCTCGCATACTCACGAGTCTTTTCGGACTGGTTGATGATTGGCAGTTGCATTAGTGATCTCCCCCGTCTTGAGAAGTGCCGCTAGATCCATGGGCTCCACTATCTTTGAGTCGCCAGCGTTGGAGCGGATTGCGTTCATCGATAAGGTCAAGGGCACCGTGTTGTTTGCCCATTCGGAGGGTGTTTGGCCCTGGGAGTAGTGGCATTGGGTCGTATGCTGGGCTGTGTGGATCGTGGCACTCTGTGCATGAGAGTTTGGTTGCAGGACCTAAATCGGTGTCCCAGTATCCGATGGTTTTGCCATGAATACCTTTTTGCCAATCCCGATAGATCGGGCCATGGCATTGAGCGCAGAGTTGCTCGACATGATCAAACCCGACGGTCTCGCCATTCCTGAGTGTGAGTTTTTCTCGATCAGCCGAATCGTGGCAGTTGAGGCAGGCATCATTTGAACCATGCGACAACTCGATATCCGTATGCTGAACCAAAACCCTGGCCTGGTCACGGGTTTTCATGTCGATGAAATGGCAGTGATTGCAACGCATCTCCATTGAATTGATTTCCATGATGGGGGGATCAGAGAGAGCCACCCGCCAAACGCCAGGGACGATCTGCGCTGCCCGAACCGCTGGTGAATCGTTCTGCGGCACCTCAACAGAAGCACCGGTCAGAATCAACGCCCCAGCAGTGATCAGAAACCCGATCCCTACGAAATACCCTGCTACAGGAATTTTGTTCTCATTTTTACTCGTTCGGGACATGATCGATCGTCCTTCTGGTGGAACTCAAATCCAAATTGCCGATAACACTATCCCTTATTATACTTACCGTAGAACTAGAATTTCTGCGATTTGACGATAAAACTGTCCCTTTATCTGAATTGAGGCCGACTCTCACATCGCCAATGCCACATGGCCTGAACATAAACACATTCATTCCAACACCCTCCGCCTCACTAGGGTGATTTACAATACCTCTGCAAGTAGATTGAATTACCCCCAAATTCGGCTATGCCCTTGCAATTACTGCGACAGAAGAATTTTCTATAAATAGCTAATAACGGGGTAAAATCCCGCATATGGCATGGCGTCTCTCAGGGCCTTTCTGATGTACTCGATACACCCACCCATCTGCCGCTCACCACGGGGCAGGCGAGGGGCCAGCAACTTATTATGGGTTTTGATGTCCGTTGTTCAAACTCTGCCAAATAGGCACAGGCCTCTTGAATCTCACATAGAAACCTTATCCGACCAGCCCCATGCAACTCCCGACTGCCATGTGAAGAATCACGCTCCATCCGGAGAGAAACAAGTTCGGCTTACGCGTGATGTGGCCATCGACCCAAGTTGAACACCCACCCCCAACCCCCAACCAACGCCTCGATCTGAGCGCGGAGTTTTTGATCGCCAACGCAGGCATCGTCAAGATACCCGGCACGGTCGGCCTCTTGAAGTTCGCGGGTGGTCGTAAAAATGGTTTCTATAGGATTGCTCATGATATGAATCTCACAGATTCGGATGGTGTCAACCAATATACCACAAATTGCGATCAAGGCCGCTTCAACAAATCAATGCGAAAACGGGACACTAAACACCTCACTCAAATCGAAAATAATCTCAACGATCCTCACGAAGCTCTTGATAAAGCCAATCGCGGGCAAATGCCCAGTCCCTAACATAGGGTGCGGTGCAGAATACGGGGGCAAATCAGATGTGCCTGCCGCCGAATCGCGATACGAAACATGCTCTCCGTAACCCCTGTTTTCAGCGAACGAAAGCTTTGGGATTCGTGCCTTGCAATTGGAGACATCCGAAGGCATTGCGTATATACTCACGGCGTTCTGTATTTCTTTTTCGGCTTTAAAAACACCGATTCGCAGTACAAGAACGCTGGCTTATGGAGTGCAAAGCACTCAAAACGGCCTTTGCGGGTGTAGCTCAATGGTAGAGCGTCAGCTTTCCAAGCTGAATGTTGTCGGTTCAAGTCCGTCCACCCGCTCTTTTGGATCAACCGAAGAAAAAAACCGCTTTGATGGCGGTTTTTTTGTTGGCTTGCTTTTTGTTGGCTTGCTTTTTTGTTGGATTATGTATTGAGCAACATTTGCAAGGATTGTTTGAGCCGTTGGTGCAGGTCTTGATCTGCTCCGCTTGCGTCTGCAATACGGGCGGTTCCGAAGTCGTAGGCTTCGAATGGGCCTTGCATTCTTTTGGTGGGATTTTCGGTTTCAAATCTGGGGATGCAGTGGCCGTGGAGTTCGGGGACTTGGTTGCAGAGGACAAGGTAGTTGATTCGGGTTGAGCCGGTGGCTTGCATGATGGCGTCGCCGAGGAGTGTGAGGTCGCTGAAGAACTGGGCGCGATCGGCGTAGTTGAGGTCGTTGGGTGAGGCGACGACGGTTTTGGGGAGGAGCATGCAGCAGCCGGTGATGGGTTCTGGTTGGTATTTGCCGAGGATTGCGTAGCCAGAGAGCATCTCGCAGATGAGTTCAGGATCGTTCCCGGCTTTGATCCGGTTGACGCGGTTGGTGATCGGGAGTGTGTTGGTTGTGGTCATCCCAAAGGATATGCGAAACATTCATTCCCAGTCAAAGAGTTCGGGAGCAATGAGTGATTGGAAGCGGCCCAGGCGATCGAGTGCGTTGTCGATGCGTTTCTTTTTGAGTTTGCCTTTGTACCAGAGCTTGATCGCCCCTTGGCCCGCGCTCCAATCGACGGTTGGCTTGTCCATGATGAATGCTTGGAGTTGCGGGCTCAGAAGCATGATAGCGAACTCTTCGTCTTTGCTCGTCACTTTGTAAGCAGCGTTGAAGGCGTCGTCGTCGAGCATGATTCCGGTGCGGGTGCCGAACTTGTACCAGAGTTTGGCCAACCCTCTGCGGGCGCGGATTTGGACCTTGGGCCAGTTTGGTGCGGGGAGTTTGTAGAAGCATTCGATAACGATGGGAGCCATGAACGAACCGAGCCAGACCCATTGTGATCGCTCGTAGATTTCTACGGGCTGGTTATTGAGGAACACGGTTTTGACGAGTTTGTCGGCCATGGGCTAGAGCATCCCTTTGAGATACTGCCCCGTGTAGCTTCCCTTGACCTTGGCTACTTCTTCGGGTGTTTCCGAGGCCAGAATCATTCCGCCGTTGTCGCCGCCTTCTGGGCCCAGGTCGATGACCCAGTCGGCGCATTTGATGACATCGAGGTTGTGTTCGATGATGATGAGGGTGTTGCCTGCGTCTGCTAGGCGGTTGAGTACCGTAATGAGTTTGTTGATGTCTTCGAAGTGGAGCCCGGTGGTTGGTTCGTCGAGGATGTAGAGGGTGTGTTCGGATGACGGAGTGCCGTCGTGGCGGGTGCCTTTGCCGAGTTCTGTTGCGAGTTTGACGCGTTGGGCTTCTCCGCCACTCAGCGTAGTCGAGGGTTGGCCGAGGGTGATGTAGCCGAGGCCGACATCACGGAGGCACTTGGTA